>JBMCIV010000001.1:0-16776 GCA_048616735.1 Wenzhouxiangella sp.
CGAACAATTCAATCAGAAAAACGCTGATATCGGCCAGGATCGCCGTGAACGGGAGGATGACGTGCTGCTGCACCGGCTGCAGCACCTCGATGGTGAACAGCCCCAGCAACAGTACGATGAAAAGGATGGAAAAACGCAGCATGGTCGAACCGTCCGGCAGCCGGATTCAGCGAAGATGCGCTATGGTAGCAAACCCCCTCAGGCTGGCTCGTGTGCGTGATAGCATGACGAACTTTCAAACAGCGCTGCCCGACCGCCGACTTGCCGGTGCCGGAACCATGCATACGACAGCACGGCCTGCCGCCGGCCCCGCGCGGACACGGTTTCGGGGCTCGTAAGCGGTGGACAACGTCATCCTCATCGGCCCGATGGGCTCGGGCAAGACCACGGTCGGCAAGGCGCTGGCGCCGCGTCTGGGCCTGGAGTTTATCGACCTGGATCAGCAGATCGAGCAGCGCTGCGGGGTCGACGTCAGCCTGATTTTTGAAATCGAGGGCGAGCAGGGTTTTCGCGCGCGCGAGCACGCCATGCTGGCCGAGCTGAGTACGCGTTCGGGCATGCTGCTGGCCACCGGTGGCGGCAGCGTGCTCGACCCGGCCAACCGCGAGCTGCTGCGCGCCTGCGGCCTGGTGGTGTGGCTACAGACCGGTGTCGACCAGCAGCTGCGGCGCTTGGCGCGCGACCAGCGCCGACCCCTGCTGCGCGCGCCCGACCGGCGCGAGCGGCTGGACAAGCTGGCCGCCGAGCGCGATCCGATCTACCGCGCCTGCGCCCATCGGGTGGTGCGTTCGGCCGATATCAGCCCCGCGCGCATGGCGCTGCGGGCGGAAAAGGAAATCAGGCAGGCTTTACGCGAGGTCACTTCGACATGAAAGTCATTCAGGTCGCCCACGGTGGCGGCGAATATCCGGTCTATATCGGCCAGGGTCTGCTGGCCAACGCCACCGTCTGGTCGCGCCACTTGCGCGGCCGCGTGCTGGTGGTCACCGATCAGATCGTGGCCGAGCATTACCTGGCCCGGCTCAAGCCCGTCCTGAGCGAGATCGAGCACAAGCGGCGCGTCATCCTGCCCGCGGGCGAGGAGCACAAGACCCTGGCCAACTGGCAGCGATTGATCGACGAGCTGGTCGCGCTGGGGGCCCAGCGCGACGCCACCGTCGTGGCCCTGGGCGGCGGCGTGATCGGCGACATGGCCGGCTTTGCTGCGGCCGCCTACATGCGCGGCGTCCGCGTCGTCCAGGTGCCGACCACGCTGCTGGCCCAGGTCGATGCCGCGGTCGGCGGCAAGACCGGCGTCAACCTGGCCGCCGGCAAGAACCTGGTCGGCGCGTTCCACGCCCCGGCCGCGGTCATCGTCGATATCGATACGCTGACCACGCTGGACAATCGCGACTACCGCGCCGGGCTGGCCGAAGTGGTCAAGTACGGGGCGATCCGCGATGCCGGTTTCCTGGCCTGGCTGGAGCAGGAAGCCGATGCGCTGAACGCGCGCCTGCCCGATACGCTGCGCGAGGCCGTGTTCCGTTCGGTCGCCAACAAGGCCGAAGTGGTAGCCGCCGATGAACGCGAGGCCGGCAGTCGCGCCCTGCTCAACTTCGGCCACACGTTTGGCCATGCCCTGGAAACGGTCACCGGCTACCAGCGTTTTCGCCACGGCGAGGCCGTTGCCATCGGCATGGGCCTGGCCGCGCGCTTAAGCGAACTGCTCGGCATGGCGCCGGTCGGCGTTGCCGATCGGCTGATTGCCCTGCTGGCGCGGCTGGAGCTGCCGACCGACCTGCCCGCTGATGTCGAGGCCGATCGACTGCTGGCGCTGATGCGTCTGGACAAGAAAAACGCCGCCGACCAGATTCGGCTGGTGCTGCTGGAAGACGTGGGTCGGGCGGTGGTCCGACCCTGCCCGAGCGACGACATTCGAGAGGTACTCAATTCATGACCGACCGCAATAACAGCCTGTTTCTGCGCGCGCTGCGACGAGAGCCCACCGAACGCACGCCGATTTGGCTGATGCGCCAGGCCGGGCGCTACCTGCCCGAGTATCGCGCCACGCGCGCCCGGGCCGGCAGCTTTCTCGACCTGGCCGGCAACCCGGAACTGGCCTGCGAAGTTACCCTGCAGCCCATCGAGCGCTATGGTTTCGACGCTTCGATCCTGTTTTCCGACATCCTCATCCTGCCCCACGCCATGGGGCTGGGGCTGGGGTTTGCCGCCGGCGAAGGACCGTATTTCGAGCGCCCGCTCACCGGCCCGGCCGACATCGACGCCCTGCCCATGCCCGACCCCAACGAGGACACCGGCTACGTCATGGACGCGGTGCGCCTGATCCGCGCCGGTCTGCCGGACCAGACCCCGCTGATCGGCTTCGCCGGCAGCCCCTGGACGGTGGCGACCTACATGATCGAAGGCCGCAGCAGCAAGGATTTCGCCCGCGCCAAGCAGCTGCTGCTGGCCGAACCGGAGGCCGCGCAGCGGCTGATGAACCATCTCGCCGACGCCACCGCCGCCTACCTCTCGGCCCAGGTCGAAGCCGGGGCCGACGCGCTGATGGTGTTCGACTCCTGGGGCGGGGTGCTGTCACCGCGACTGTACCGCGAGTTCTCGCTCGCCTCGCAGCAGCGCATCGTCGACCGGGTGCGCGCTGAGCACCCCGCGATTCCGATCATCCTGTTCGGCAAGGGCTGTGGCCAGCACCTGGAACTGCTCGCCGACACCGGCTGCGAGGGGCTGGGCGTGGACTGGACCATGGATTTAAGCGAGGCGCGGGCCCGGGTCGGGCACCGCGTTGCCCTGCAGGGCAACCTGGACCCGGCGGTGATGCTGACCTCGCCCGAAATCGTCGCGGCCGAGGCCCGGCGCGTACTCGACAGCTTCGGCGACGGCCCGGGCCACATCTTCAATCTCGGCCACGGCATTACGCCGGGGGTTGATCCGGAGAATGTGGCGGTGCTGGTCGAGACCGTCCGCGAGGCGAGCGCGCGAACGGTCTCTTAGCGCCAGCGCTTACTCGATATCGAGGAAGCTGCGCAGCTGCTCCGAGCGGGTCGGATGGCGCAGCTTGCGCAGCGCCTTGGCCTCGATCTGGCGAATGCGTTCGCGGGTGACGTCGAACTGCTTGCCGACCTCTTCAAGGGTATGGTCGGTGTTCATGTCGATGCCAAAGCGCATGCGCAGCACCTTGGCCTCGCGCGGGGTGAGACCGCCGAGCACTTTCTGAACCGTGTCGGTCAGGCCGGTGGTGGTGGCCGTGTCGACCGGTGAGAGGATGTTGATGTCCTCGATGAAATCACCCAGGTGCGAGTCTTCGTCGTCGCCGATCGGGGTCTCCATGGAAATCGGCTCCTTGGCGATCTTCAAGACCTTGCGCACCTTGTCTTCGGGCATTTCCATCTTCACCGCCAGCTCGTCCGGGGTCGGTTCGCGGCCCATCTCCTGGAGCATCTGGCGCGAGACCCGATTGAGTTTGTTGATGGTCTCGATCATGTGGACCGGGATGCGGATGGTGCGGGCCTGGTCGGCGATCGAGCGGGTGATGGCCTGGCGTATCCACCAGGTGGCGTAGGTCGAGAACTTGTAGCCCCTGCGGTATTCGAACTTGTCGACCGCCTTCATCAGGCCGATATTGCCTTCCTGGATCAGGTCCAGGAACTGCAGGCCGCGGTTGGTGTATTTCTTGGCGATCGAGATCACCAGGCGCAGGTTGGCCTCGACCATTTCCTTTTTGGCTCGGCGCGCCATGGCCTCGCCGATCGACATCGAGCGGTTGAGTTCGCGCAGATCGGCGATGCTGACCCGCTGGGCTTTTTCGAACTTGGCCAGGCGGGCCTGGAGCTCGGCGATGCGGTCGCTGTGCTCGCGCATGGCCTTGGCCCACTTGGTCTGGCGCCGCACCAGCCCGGCCAGCCATTCGGGATCGGACTCGTTGTCCTGGAAGCTCTGAATGAAATCCTTGCGCGGCATGCCGGCCTTGTCGACGCAGATCTCCATGATCCTGCGCTCGACGCCGCGCACGATGGCGACGTGGAAACGCATGCGGTCGATCAGGTGGTCGAACATGCGCGGCGGCAGCTTCAGCCGCATGAATTGCTCGGAAATCTGGTCCTTGGTCTCGTTGGTTTTCTTGCCGTTCGGGCCGTAGCGGTCGTAGAGCTTGAGAAAATGCTCCTGAAGGCGGGCCAGTTCGTCGAAGTACTGCTCGACCTGGGCCGGATCGGGACCGGTATTGACGGTGGGCGCGGGCTTGTCGTCCTCTTCGTCTTCGACTTCCTCGTCGGCGTACTCGGCCTCTTCAGCCACCGCCGCTTCCATGGTGTCCTCGGAGATCAGGTCCATTTCGGCCAGCAGCGTCGGGTCGATAAAGCCGCTGACGAGCTCGTTCAAGCGCAGGTTGCCGGATTTCCAGGCCTCGACTTCCTCGAGCAGCGCGGTCACGGTGCCGGGAAAGCGGGCCAGGGCCATGTTGACCTGGTTGAGGCCGTCCTCGATGCGCTTGGCGATCGAAATTTCGCCTTCCCGGGTCAGCAGATCGACCGATCCCATTTCGCGCATGTACATGCGCACCGGATCGGTCGTTCGGCCCAGCTCAGACTCGACCGCGGCCAGCGCGGCCTCGGCCTCCTGCTGGGCGGTTTCATCGTCGGTGTCAGCACTGGCGGCATCGTTGAGGATCAGCGCATCGGCGTCTTCGGGCGCTTCTTCGAAGACCTTGATCCCCATATCGTTGATCATGTTGATGATGTCTTCGATCTGATCGGCCTCGACGATGTCGTCGGGCAGGTGGTCGTTGACCTGGGCATAGGTCAGCCACTGGCCTTGTTCCCGGCCTTTTTCGATCAGTTGCTTAAGCTGCGACGGTCGCGGTGCATTTTCCATAACGGGTTGTTCGATCAATCCTGATGGGTTTCGGAGCGCAGGCTCAACAGCTCGCGCAGTTCGGCGGTACTGGCGGCGTCCAGGCCGCCTTCCACAAGCTGGGCTTCCTGGAGTTCACGGACGCGGGCCTGTATTTGTTGATGACGGATTCTGGCCATGGTTTGGGCCAGCGCTTCCGGCATGTCTTCCTCTTCGCTGCAGACCGGGCGGACCGCCAAGCGGGCCAACCACGGCGCTTCTGGCCGGTCTCGCCAAAGCTCAAGCAGCTTAGCCGTGGAAAAATGGGGCTTTTGAGCGCAAATGTCAACCAGTTCGCGCAAGAAATTCAGCCCCTTGATGCTCGCCGGGAGGTCTAAAAGATCAACCGCGTCGCTGCGCGCCAGTCCCGGACGCTGCACCAGTAGCGCTACAGCGTACTGGATCGGCGTCAGCGGTCGGTCTTCGCCGGCCTCGCTAGGCCTGCGTTTTTGGGCCGGTGCGCGGGCGGGTACGGTGGCGCTCTGGTGCCCGCTCAAGCGGCCGAGCTCGGCGCCCAGCAGATCGGCGAACGGGCCTTCCGGCAACCGCTCCAGGTAGGGCTGGGCCAGGGCGACCAGGCGGGCCCGTCCGTCGAGGGTGTTCATGTCGACCCGCGCGCACAACTCGTCGAAAAAAACCGCCGACAGCGGTCGGGCCTGTTCCAGCAGGCGGCTGAAGTGTTCGGCGCCGCGTTGCCGAACCAGGCTGTCGGGGTCTTCGCCCTCGGGGACGAAGAAGAACCGCACCTCACGGTTGGCCTGGAGCAGGGGCAGCGCGGTTTCCAGCCCGCGCCAGGCGGCCTGGCGGCCGGCACGGTCGCCGTCGAAGCAGAACACGACCACCGGCGTGGCCTTGAACAGCAGTTCGAGGTGATCGCGCGTTACTGCCGTGCCCAGGGTCGCGACCGCGTCTTCGAAACCGAACTGATGCAGCGCGGCGGCATCCATGTAGCCTTCCACCACCAGAATGCGTTCCGGCAAACCGCGCCGGCGGACCTGGTAGAGGCGGTAAAGCTCGCGGCCTTTATGAAAAACCGGGGTTTCCGGCGAGTTCATGTACTTCGGGCCGCGATCGCCCAGGGCGCGCCCCCCAAAGGCAATCACGCGCCCGCGGCGATCGTGGATGGGAAACATCACCCGGTCGCGGAACTTGTCGACGATGCGATGCTCGCCGCGCGTGACCAGGCCGGCTTGTTCCAGATCGGCCGGTTTCACGCCTTGATGTCCCAGGGCGTCGCTCAGGCCCTGCCACTGATCGGGCGCATAACCGATGCCGAATTCGTCCACCGTCGCCTTGTCGAAGCCGCGCGCTTTGAGGTAGTCGCGGGCCGACTGGCTGGCGCCGAGCTGCTGGCGAAACCAGTGCTGGGCGGCGGCCAGCGCTTCGTAGACGCGATCGTGGCGCTGCGAGGAAACCAGCCCGGCTTCGCGCGGCACCTCCAGCCCGGCGATGTGGGCCAGCTCCTCGACCGCGCCGGGAAATTCCAGCCCGTCGTGGGCCATCAGAAAGCCGATCGCCGTGCCGTGGGCGCCGCAGCCGAAGCAGTGATAGAACTGCTTGGCGCTGCTGACGGTAAACGAGGGGGTTTTTTCGTCGTGGAAAGGGCACAGGCCCTTGTGCTCGCCCCGGCCGGCGTGCTTTAAGGCCACGCGCGAGCCGACCACGTCGACGATGTCGACCCGCTCGAGCAGGGATTCGATGAAATCTTCGGGGATGCGACCGGGCACCGGTCAGCTCCCGGCCGGCTCTGGATTCAGCCGGCCAGCCGGGCGCGCACCAGGGCCGAGACTTCGCGCATGTCGGCACGACCCTGCAGCTGCGGCTTGAGCCGGCCCATGACCTGGCCCATGGCCTGCATGCCGTCGGCGTCGGTCGCCGCAATGGCCTGGTCGATGAGCTTGTTGATTTCGGCGGTCGATAGCGGTTCCGGCAGGTAGGGCTCGAGCAGGGCGATTTCGGCTTCTTCGGCCTCGGCCAGGTCCGGGCGGTTGCCGGCCCGATACTGCGCGGCCGATTCACGCCGCTGCTTGATCATTTTCTCGATCACGGCCAGGACAACCGCGTCGTCGGCGTCGATGCGCTCGTCGACTTCGCGCTGCTTGACTGCAGCGCTGGCCATGCGCAGCGTGCCCAGGCGCGCCTTGTCGCCGGCCCGCATGGCTTTCTTGATGTCTTCGAGCAGCTGGCTTTTGAGCGACATAAACAGACTGATCGAACAGGGCGCTTGCTAGTACAATCGACGGCGGTTGACGCGCTCGCGCGAAATCTTGCGCAGGTGGCGCTTGACCGCAGCGGCTTTCTTGCGCTTGCGCTCCTGGGTCGGCTTTTCGAAGAATTCACGCCGCCGGGCCTCGGTGACCACACCGGCTTTTTCGCATGAGCGCTTGAAGCGCCGCAAAGCGTATTCAAACGGTTCGTTTTCTTTAACCTTGACGCTGGGCATTCAGTATCAGTCCAATTGATAACGTGGAGAGTTCCCCATTATAAACCGCAACCCGGCAGCCGTGCAAAGCGTTCTGGGTATCGAGACGTCGTGCGACGAAACCGGGGTCGCCATCTACCGGGCCGGGGCGGGGATCGTGGCCGATCGGGTCTATACCCAGACCGAGCACGCCGCCTACGGTGGCGTCGTGCCGGAGCTGGCCTCGCGCGACCACGTGCGCAAGCTGCCCGGCATGATCCGCCGGGCCCTCGACGATGCCGGATTGGCGCCGGACGAGCTCGACGCGGTGGCCTACACCGCCGGGCCCGGCCTGGCCGGGGCGCTGCTGGTCGGGGCGGCGACCGCGGTCGGCTTCGCGGCGGCCCTGGGCCGGCCCGCGATCGCCGTGCATCACATGGAAGGCCATCTGCTCTCGCCGCTGCTCGACAGCGCCTCGGCGCCGGGTTTTCCGTTCCTGGCGCTGCTGGTCTCCGGCGGCCACACCATGCTGGTCGAGGTTCGCTCAGTCGGCGACTACCGCCTGCTCGGCGAGACCCTGGACGATGCCGCCGGCGAGGCTTTCGACAAGACCGCGCGCTTGCTGGGTCTGGGTTTTCCGGGCGGGCCGGAAGTGGCGCGCCTGGCCGGGCAGGGTGATGATGCGCGTTTCGAGTTTCCGCGGCCGATGGTTAACCGGCCGGGCCTGGACTTCAGTTTTTCCGGTCTGAAGACCCACACCCGGCAGCTGGTTGGCCGGGTCGAGCCGGGCGATCACGCCGACGTCGCCGCCGGCTTCGAGCGGGCCGTCATCGAGACGCTGGTGATCAAGTGCCGCCGGGCCCTGAAGCAGGCGCGGCTGGAGCGGCTGGTGGTGGCCGGCGGGGTCAGCGCCAATCGTCGTTTGCGCGCTGCGCTCGACGCCGCCTTGCCTGGCCGGGTGTATTATCCGCCGCCTGCCCTGTGCACCGACAACGGCGCCATGATCGCCCACGCCGGCTGGCACCGCCGCCACGAAGGCGTAAGCGACGGCCGGATCAGCGTCCGTCCGCGCTGGCCGCTGATCGAGCTGAGCGTGCCCCTGCATCCTCAACCCTGAACCCGGAAACCGTCAAGCCCGCCATGGATATCGTCTTCATCTCCGATCTCGACATCGAAACCGTCATCGGCATCTTCGACTGGGAGCGCGAAATTCGCCAGACCGTGCGCCTGAACATCGAAATGAACACCGACGTGCAGCGTGCCGCCCAGGCCGACCGCATCGAGGATGCGCTGGACTACAAATCGGTCGCCAAGCGCCTGATCGGGTTTGTCGAGCAGTCCGAGTTCGGCCTGGTCGAAACCCTGGCCGAGCGCTGCGCCGAGATCATCCTCGAAGAATTCCCGGTCCAGTGGCTCAGGCTGAAGCTCGACAAGCCGGGTGCCGTGCGCGGATCGCGCTCCGTCGGCATTCTGATCGAGCGCGGCCGCAAGCCCGGAGCGTAAGCGGCCGTGGCAGCGCTGGAACCCGCGGTGGACGTCTATCTCGGCCTGGGCAGCAACCTGGACCCGCAGCGGCACATCGCGGCCGGCTTCAGCGCGCTGCGCCAAGCCTTTGGCCCGGTCGACTGCTCGCCGGTCTACGTCTCGACTGCCGTGGGCTTTGCCGGGGCCGATTTTCTCAACGCCGCCGCCAGGATCCGCACCTCCTGGTCGGTCGGGCGCCTGAAGGCCTGGCTGACAGCGCTGGAAAACGAACACGGGCGCGATCGCAGCCAGCCGAAGTTCTCCGATCGCTCGCTGGATATCGACATCCTGCTGCACGGCGACAAGTGCGGACAATTCGACGATCTGGTCCTGCCGCGCGAGGAAATACTCGAGCACGCCCACGTCTTAAAGCCGCTGGCCGACATCGCCCCGGACCTCGTCCACCCGGCCACCGGACGGACCCTGGCCGAGCACTGGCGCCGCTTTCGCGGTGATCGAAGCTTGCAGCCGGTGGCGGCGTGGAGCGACGAGCCGCCTTCGGGCTAGACTGCGTCGACATCCAGGCCGACCCCGGAGATGACGATGGAAGCCAACCTGCACCCCAACACTGAGCACCCAAGCACCCAAGATAGCCTGCTGCTGGTCGTGGACGTGCAGGGCAAGCTGGCCCGGTTGATGCACGAATCCGAAGCCATGATCGCCCAGCAACAGATCCTGATCGAAGCCTGCAGGCTGCTGGAGCTGCCGGTGGTCTGGGCCGAGCAGTTGCCCGACAAGCTCGGGCCGACCGTGCCCGAGCTGGGTGACAAGCTTTCAGGCCTCGAGCCGCTGGCCAAATCCAGTTTCGGCTGCTGCGGCGATACCGGACTGCTGGAGGCGATCCGCGCCAGCCGACGTCGCCAGGTGATTCTGTGCGGCATCGAGGCCCACGTCTGCGTGTGGCAGACCGCGGCCGCCCTGCGGCGCGAAGATTATGCGGTCCACCTGGTCTGCGACGCGGTCTCGTCGCGCTCGTCGTTCAATCGCGAGATCGCTTTCCGCCGCATGGCCCAGGCCGGCGTGAGCCTGAGCAACGTCGAAATGGTGCTGTTCGAGCTGATGGGCTCGGCCGGGCACCCGCGCTTTCGCGACGTAACGCGTCTGCTCAAATGAACTTGGCGGCGCCGTCAGGCGCTCACAGGAACAGGTCGGGCAGCAGCTTCTCGCCTGGCTGGACCGCATAGTCGTCGAAGTCGGTGACGCCGGCCCGGGCCAGCGCGTCTTCGTCGATGAAGAACTCGCCGGTGACCTCATGGGCCGGTTGCCGGACAATCCAGTGGGCCGCGTCGGCCATGATCTCGGGCTTGCGGCAGTTTTCGGGCCGCACCGCCCCGCCCAGCATGGCCAGCGCAGCCGTGGCGATGACCGTGCGCGGCCACAGCGCGTTGACCGCGATGCCTTGTTCGCGGAATTCCTCGGCCATGCCGAGCACGCACTGGCTCATGCCGTACTTGGCCATGGTGTAGGCCACGTGCGGTGCAAACCACTTCGGATCCATGTTCAACGGCGGCGAGAGGTTGAGGATATGCGGGTTGGCCGCTTTTTCCAGATAAGGCAGCGCGGCCTGCGAGCACAAGAACGTGCCGCGCACGTTGACCCCGAACATCAAGTCGAAGCGCTTCATCGGCACCTCCGGAGTCGGCGCCAGATAAATGGCCGAGGCGTTGTTGACCAGGATGTCGATGCCGCCGAAATGCTCGGCCGCCTGGGCCATGGCCGCGTGGACGGCGTCCTCTTCGCGGATATCGAGCTTGATGGCCAGGGCCCGGCCGCCGGCGGCCTCGATTTCTTCGGCGGCCGAGTGGATCGTGCCAGGCAGTTTCGGGTGCTTGCGATCGGTCTTGGCCGCGATCACGATGTTGGCGCCGTCGGCGGCTGCGCGCAGGCCGATGGCCTTGCCGATGCCGCGCGAAGCGCCGGTGATGAACAGGGTCTTGCCGGCCAGCGACTGGGACATGGACTTTATCCTTTGCAAATGGAATCGAGCACCTATGCTAGCGATAGCAGCGCCGCGCGTGTGGCCGTGAGGCAGACGAGCTAAACCATTGCCCATGGAAAACGGTCTCGTCAGCAGCATCTTCGCGCTCATCGAGTCGCGCCCGGCCTGGCTGGTGGGCGCGGCGTTTGCGTTTGCGCTGCTGGAATCGCTGGCCATCGTCGGCATCGTCGTGCCGGGGGTCGTGCTGCTGTTTGTTGTTGGTACCGTGGTCGGCTTCGACCCGCTGCTTTTCGCCTGGTGCTGGCTGGCCGCCAGCCTGGGCGCCATGACCGGCGACTGCGTGAGCTACGGGCTGGGGCGCCGGTTTCGCGACCAGGTGCCGGGTTTGTGGCCGCTGCGTCGGCGCCCGGAGCTGCTGGCCGGCGGACGGCTGCTGTTTGTCCGCCACGGCGGCAAGGCCGTTTTCATCGGTCGTTTCATCGGCCCGATTCGACCGGTGATTCCCCTGCTGGCGGGGATGCTGGGCCTGCGCGGCCGACTGTTTCTGGCCTTCGCGATACCGGCCGCGATTTTGTGGGCACCGCTCTACCTGCTGCCCGGAATGCTGTTCGGGGCCTCGCTGGGCCTGGCGGCCGAGTTCGCAGGACGCCTGGTCGTGCTGCTGTTGATCGTCGTGTTCGGCATCTGGTTCGTGGTCTGGGTCACCCGCCTGATCTACGATTTCACCGCCCGCCGCAGCGGCTGGTGGCTGAAAAGCCTGGTGCGCTGGACCAATCGCCATCCCATCATGGGGCGTGTGGTGGGCGATCTGTTGGAGCCGGGCCGCCGTCAGGTGCTGTCGGTGGCGCTGCTGGGGTTGATCCTTGGCGGCTGCATCCTGGCCCTGCTCAGTCTGCTGATCATCGCGCCGCTGGCCCAGCCGACCTGGGACGTCGAGCGGCAGGTCGGCAGTCTGGCCGCCAGCCTGCGCAGCCACTTTGCCGATCCGCTGTTTGTCGCCCTCTCGCTGGCCGGCGAGGTGCACGTGACCGGCCTGCTGGCCGGTTCAACGGCGCTGGTGTTGCTGGCGCTGGGTCGCACCCACGCGGCCTGGCACTGGGCGGCAGCGATCCTGGGGGGCTGGCTGCTGGCCGAAATGATTGCCGGGGTCATGGGCCTGCTGCTGCCGGCAGCCGAAGGCAAACCGGGTCTGGCCGAAGTGCCGCACCGGGCCTTCGTGTTGGCCACGCTGGTGTTCGGCTTCTTTGCCGTGATGCTGGCCAAGGACTTGAACGCGCGCCACCGCAAGTGGCCTTACCTGGCGACTTCGGCGCTGCTGGCGCTGATCGCTTTCGCCCATTTCTATCTTGGCCGGGCTTCGCTGATCGGGCTGCTGGCGGCTTTTGCCCTGGGGCTGGGCTGGCTGGCGCTGATCGGTATCGGCTATCGCCGGGGCGCGCGGCTGCGCAAGCGCCCCTTGAGGCTGGTGCTGATGTTTTATGCCGCATTCGCCGCCATTGCCGCGGTCGAGATTGGCGCCAGCTACGATGCCCTGCTCGAATCTGCGCGCCTGAGTCAGCCCGAGCGCCGGATGTCGGTCGTCGAGTGGCAAACCGGTGGCTGGCGCCTGCTGCCCGAGCAGCGCTCGCGGCTGGGGTCGGCCGAGAAGAAACGCTTTGATCTGCAGCTTGCAGGCACGCTGGGCGAGATCGTCGCGCGCCTGCGCCCGGCGGACTGGCGGCCGGCGCGGATCGGGTCGCCGGCCGAAGCGCTGCGTCGCCTGACGAGCGGCCCGGAAGAAGGCGAGGACGGGGTCTATCTGCCGCGTGATTTTGCCGGCCTGCCCGAGCGCATGATCCTGATTCGCGAGCGCGGCGACGGCAGGCGCCTGATCCTGCGGCTGTGGGATTCCGGGACGCGGCTGGACGGCACGCCCCTGTGGCTGGGTCAGGTCCGAACGCTGCGACGGGAACGCGGCCTGGCGGGCTTTGAGCGCTGGCGCGAGGTGACCGACCAGGCCGATCAGGCCTTGGCCACGCTGCTTGAGGAACTGTCGACCGGGCGGGTGATTGAGCCTGATGACGGTCCGATTCTGATCAATCTGGCGCGTCCGGCTCGACCATCGCCTGCTCGACCAGCGGCAGCAGCGCATCCAGGCGCGCCGCCGGATCGGTGATCTCGAGCAGCTGCTGGGCCTGGCCGAGATCCAGCGGCAGGATGGAGGCCAGGGCGAAACCCAGGCTGCCGGCATCGTCTGGCTCGACGTCGAGTTGGTTGGCGATCTCGGCGTGGCGCAGCAGCTCGCGGACCAGGGTTTGCAGCGCGGCGTGTGCGGGCGCGACCGGGCGGGCCGGCTCGGGGGCCAGCCAGTCGACTTCACCGACCAGCAGACCGTCGGATCGAGCGCTGGTCGCGGCAATCGAGAAGCGCCGCTGGCCGCGGGTCTGCAGGCCCAGCAGCCCGTCTTCCAGGGTGGTGAAGTCGGTGATCATGGCTTCGGTGCCGATGCGCGCGTGCCAGGCCCCGGATTGCTCGTCGCCCGGGAAGCTCGCGACCACCCCGAAGCCGTGGCCTTCGCGCATGCACTCGCGAACCATGTCGATGTAGCGGCGTTCGAAGATTCTCAGCGGTAGCACGGCGCCGGGAAACAGCACCGTGTTCAGCGGAAACAGCGGCAGTGATTCGCTCATTCTTGTCCTCTTAAAAAGCGGTGCGGGGCATTGGCGAAGCCCTGGTTGCTCATGAATACCACGTGGTCGCCGGGCCGTACGGCCTCGCGCAAATCCTTGAGCAGGTTGGCCACCTGCCGGCGCGGGCGGCCCTGGCCGTCGAGTTTGGCCAGGATTTCGCCGGGATCCCAGTCCATGGCCTCCGAGGTCTTGAACCAGACGTGGTCGGCGGCCATCAGCGCCGGCGCCAGTTCGTTGACGTGGTGGCCGCCGCGCATGGTGTTGCTGGCCGGTTCCAGGGCGACCAGGATGCGCGCGCCGCCGACGCTGCGGCGCAGGCCTTCCAGGGTCAGGCGGATGGCGGTGGGGTGGTGGGCGAAGTCGTCGTAAACGCGCGCACCATTGACCTCGCCGAGAAACTCCAGCCGGCGCTTGACGCCTTGGAACTCGGCCAGCGCGCTCGCCGCCGCGGCCGGTTCGACACCGACCTCGCTGGCTGCGACGAGCGCCGCCAGCGCGTTCATGGCGTTGTGCCGTCCGGTCTGGGCCCATTCAAGTTCGGCCACGGTTTGTTTGTGGTGGCGGAAGATCAGCTGGCGGCCGGCCGGCTCGGCCAACTCGACCTGCCAGTCGCCGCCATCGCCAAGCGAGAAGCGCTCAAGCCGGCTCCAGCAGCCCTTGTCGAGCACGCCCTTGAGCGCGCTGTCGTCGCCGTTGACAACGACGGTGGCGTTGCCGGCAATGGTGCGGACAAAGTGGTGAAACTGCTGCTGGATCGCGCCCAGATCGGCGTAGATGTCAGCGTGGTCGAACTCCAGATTGTTCAGGATCGCGACGTCGGGCCGATAGTGGACAAACTTGGCCCGCTTGTCGAAAAACGCGGTGTCGTACTCGTCGGCCTCGACCACGAACAGGTCGTCAGCGCTTCGCGCCGAGACGCCGAAATTGTTGGGCAGGCCGCCGATCAGAAAACCGGGATGGTGGCCGGCCTGCTCCAGAATCCAGGCCAGCATGCTGGCGGTGGAGGTCTTGCCGTGGGTGCCGGCGACCGCCAGCACGCGGCGCCCGTTGAGATAGTTCGCGCCCAGCCAGCCGGGACCGGAGGCAAACGGCAGGCGCTGATCGAGTACGTGCTCGATGCAGGGGTTGCCGCGGCTCAGGGCGTTGCCGATCAGGACCAGGTCCGGGGCCGGGTCGAGCACCGCCGGGTCGTAGCCTTCGGTCAGGTCGATGCCCAGCGCCTCAAGCTGGGTGCTCATCGGCGGATAGACGTTCTCATCCGAGCCGCTGACTTCGTGACCGTCGGCGCGCGCCAGCGCCGCCAGGCCGCCCATGAAGGTGCCACAGATCCCCAGGATATGAATTCTCACAACGGCCCCGCTACGCTGCTGATGATGCCAAAAGAGATCACGAACATTATCATGGCGACCGCCAGCCCGGCGGCAAAGCTGGTATCGAGCGCGTGGCGCCAGATGTGGGCATCAACCGCAAACGACCAGACAAAGATCACCAGGCTGAGCAGGACCACCGGGGGCGCCGGCTCGGTCGCGGTCTGCAGGTTCAGCGGCAGGCTCAAAAGCGACAGCAGGGCGCTGGTGCCGTAGAGCGCGCCCAGGGTCTGCTCCCAGCGGCTGACGCGCGATTTCAGCCTCAGTACAATCCAGACCAACAGCATGGGCAGGCCGGTGGCCAGCAGCAGCACCAGCGTCGGCGAGCCGGCGGCCTCGCTGAGGCTGATGCTCAGCGCGGCGCTCAGGAGGTACAGGGTCAGGGTCGCCAGCAGGACGCTGGGGCCGGGCGGCAGGTCCTGCGGCCCCTGGCGCAGCAGGAGAATCTGGATCAGTCGTGAAAACACAATGGACATCGATCGTCAACGCTCAGGGTTCGAGGACCAGACTATGAAAACGCCCCAGGGTTCGCCAGCAAATGTCCACCCCGGGGTCGATCGGCAGCTCGACGTGCGCGGCCACGACTGTCCGGTTCCGGCGCTGGAGGCTCGCCGTTGCCTGGATAACATGCGGCCCGGCCGGGTGCTGGAGGTCCTGACCACCGATCCGCTGGCCGAGCTTGATCTGCAGATCCTGTGCGACCGGCTGGGTCACGAACTGCTCGCCAGGCGCGAGCGCGCGGGCGAACTGGCGATCCGGATCCGGGTCAGCGGATCGCGTCGAGCAGGCGCTGGCTGATTTCGTCGATATCGCCCATGCCGTCGACCTCGACCAGCAGGCCGCGCTTGGCGTAATAACCGATGACCGGCGCGGTCTGCTCGCGGTAGACCGCCAGGCGCTTGCGCACGACCTCTTCGGTGTCGTCGGAACGGCCTTCTTCAGCGGCGCGCTTGGCCAGGCGCTGGACGATTTGCTCCTCGTCCACGGTCAGCGCCAGGGCCTTGTCGACCGGCTGGCCGATGCGGCTCAAGACCGCGTCCAGGGCCTCGGCCTGGGCCAGGTTGCGCGGGTAGCCGTCAAGAATGTAGCCGTTGGCGATGTCGGGCTGGCTGAGCCGTTCCTCGATCAGGCTGAGCATGAGCTCGTCGGACACCAGTTCGCCGGCATCCATCGCCGCCTTGGCCTGCAGACCCAGCGGCGTGCCGGCCTTGACCGCCGCTCGCAGCAGGTCGCCGGTGGAGATGTGCGGCACCTTGAGAAGATCTGTCAGGCGCGCGGCCTGAGTACCCTTGCCCGAGCCGGGCGGTCCAAGAAGAACGATACGCATGGTGGCGGAGAAAGGCCTTTTTTGAGTCAACTTAGGAGCGCAAAGCTAACCGGGCGGCGCGGGGGTGTCAAATATCTCTGATTCAGCTTGTAGACTGAAGCTTGATTTCCAAGCGCGGCCGACGCGCCGCGGACCAGCCTGCCATGAGCCGAAAGAACATTCTGTACGCCCAGTCCGGGGGGGTAACCCCGGTGATCAACGCCAGCGCGGCCGGCGTCATCGAGGCCGCGCGTGCCCGTCCGGACCGGGTCGGTCGGGTTCTGGCCGGCCGCAACGGCATCCTCGGCGTGCTGGGCGAGGAGCTGATCGACACCGCGCAGTTGACGGCTGACGATCTCCACGCCCTGGCCCAGACCCCGGGCGGTCTGTTCGGCTCTTGCCGCTACAAGCTCAAGGGTCTGGATGAAAACCGGCGCGAGTATGAGCGCCTGATCGAGGTCTTCCGCGCCCAGGACATCGGGATCTTCCTCTACAACGGCGGCAACGATTCGGCCGACACCGCGCTCAAGGTTTCGCAGATGGCCGTGGAGATGGGGGTGCCGGTCCAGTGCATCGCCGTGCCCAAGACCATCGACAACGATCTGGAGGGCACGGACAACTCGCCCGGCTTCGGATCGGTGGCCAAGTACGTTGCCGTGTCCATTCTGGAGGCCAGCCTGGAC
>JBMCIV010000002.1:0-16733 GCA_048616735.1 Wenzhouxiangella sp.
CGATGAATGCCGATGAACGCAAATAAGGATTGGTGAGCGCATGCTGGAAGCTGAACAGATCGAATCACTGGACTGGGACAAGGGCGGCGGGCTGCTGCCGGCGGTTGTCCAGGATGCCCGCGACGGTCGAGTGCTGATGCTGGGCTACATGAATGCCGCAGCGCTGGAAAAGACCCTGTCCGAGCGTCGGGTCACGTTCTTTTCGCGCAGCAAGCAGCGGCTGTGGACCAAGGGCGAGACCTCAGGCCACGTGCTCGAGCTGGTCGACGTGGCCGGCGACTGCGACCGCGACAGCCTGCTCATCCAGGCCATCCCGCACGGACCGACCTGTCACCTCGGTACCCAGACCTGCTTCGGCGACACCCAGTGGCCGCCGGTCGGGCTGCTGGCCCGGCTGCAGGCGCTGATCGAAAGCCGCCGCGACGGTGATCCGGAAAAAAGCTACACCACCCGCCTGCTCCAGGGCGAGTTGGCGCGCTGCGCCCAAAAAGTCGGCGAAGAGGGGGTGGAAACGGCGCTGGCCGCCGTGACCGGCAACAAGCTCGACGAGGAAGCCGCCGATTTGCTGTACCACCTGCTGGTCTGCCTGAGCGCGGCCGGCAGCTCGCTGGACGGGGTTTTGGCGGAGCTGCAGCGGCGGCGCGGATAGCCGGGGCACCCGATCCGGCCACCACGATCACCCCAAAGCGTCGAGCGCGTCGGCCACCGCCGCTTCGCAGATGCGCCGGCCATGCTCGGCGCCAGCCAGCTCCGAGCGCGCGCCCATGCGACCGTCGGGATGGCGCCGACGGAAGTCGCGGGCGTCGCGAATCGGGCCGGTGGGCGGTCTTTCGGGCTGAAGGGCGACGTTGCGGGCCGCCTCGGCATAGGCCGACAGCACCAGCGAGATCTCTGAAGGCGTGGCGTGGCAGCCCTCATCGTCGCCGAACAATTCGCGCGACAGGCGCCCGACGCGCCGGCCCTGGAACCAGTTGTGCAGCTGCAAATTCAGTCCGCTGTCGCGGCGCGCGAAGCTGGCCTGGGCCCAGAATTCGGCAAACGCGGCCTGGAGCGTGGCGATGTTGCCGCCGTGACCGTTGAGGAAAAAGATCCGCTCGAAGCCGTGACCGGCCAGGGACTCGACCACGTCTACCACGACCCGGATCAGGGTCGACGGCCGCAGGCTGATCGAGCCCGGAAACTCCAGATGATGCTGGGCCATGCCGACGCTCAGTGTGGGTCCGATCAGCAGCTCGCGCCGCTCGGCCATGCCGTCAGCAACGATTTCCGGGCACAGCGCGTCGGTGCCGATCATGCCGGTGGGGCCGTGCTGTTCGGTCGATCCGATCGGCACGACGATGCAGCGCGAGCGCTCCAGATAGGACTCGATTTCGGGCCAGGTCGATAGCTGGAGCTTCATGCCGGGTTCCTCGAATTCACGGCTCAGGCGCAGTGCCAGGCCTCGATTTCCATCAGCAGGTTGCGCCGGCAGATGTCGCCCTGAAAGCCGGCCAGGGCAAGACTGGGCCAGTGCTGGCGCAAACGCCCGTAAACCGCGGGCCAGTCTGCGGGGTCGCGCACATAGACCCTGGCGGCGGCTTCTTCTCCGAACCGCGCCAGGCCCGGCCGGTCCAGGTCGCTGGCGGCTTCGGCCAGCAGCGCGGCCAGGTTGCTGACCGCCTCGTCGGTCTGGGCCAGCACCTTGCCCGGGTGCGCGGTGGCGTGCCCGACCACGCTGGCGGTCCCGGAGATCAGCAAGGCAACCCGGCCGTCGGCCAGGTCGACGGCCGTCGCGCGGGCAAAAGCTGGACTCCTCGGTCCGTACAGGTTGGGGTACTCCCAGGAACTGACCTGGCGGGGGTTTTCAATCGACTGGCCCGGCGATCGGCCGGCAACGGCAAACAGCCGAAAACAACCGTCCTGGCTGCCGATCGCCGTGGCGGCGCACATGCGCGCATCCTCCAGGCCGGCCTCGGCCAGGGCCTGGCCACGCCCGACGCAGAACCGGCGATAGCGCTCGTTGTCGCCGTTACCGCCGTTGATGTCGGGCAGGTAGTTCCAGATTCGCAGCAGGTGCGGATAGCCGGCCGAGCGCACGGTCCCGATCAGCTCGCGGTAGAAGCGCGCCGTGGCCTCGGCCGGATCGCCTTGATCGGGAGCGCTCAACGCCACGGCCAGCAGGTCAGCATTGCGCGACCAATGCCATTGGTCACCGTTGCCAAAGCGCACCGGTGCCCCGGCCATCCACTGTTCGCAGCGCAAATCTCCGCCCAGCCAGGGCAGGCCGATATCGCTGGACGGCCAGACCGGTCGCGCCGCGCCGAAAACGAAGTTGATCAGGGATTGCTGGCCCGCTTCGAGCGCGCCCAAGTGCAGAGCATGCTGGCCGTTCCGTTCAGGCAGAGGCTGGGGCGCTTGAGACATGGCGATATTCTACCCCGCAACAGGCAAAGCGACCGCGACTACGGCCGGCCTCGTCGACTATCATTTACGCCATGGCCGCGGCATCCATCAAACCGGTTCAAGCTCGCCTGGAGCACCTTGACGTGCTGCGCGGGTTCGCCCTGTTCGGCATTCTGCTGGTCAATTTCCAGTGGTTCACCCGGCCGCTTCAGGCGATCGTACTTGGCGCCGAACCGGAACTGCAGGGGCTGGGCCTGGCCGTGGACTGGCTGATCCGGAGCCTGGCCGAAGGCAAGTTCTATCCGCTGTTCTCGATGCTGTTCGGAGCCGGTTTTGCCCTGATGGCCGAACGCGCCGAGTCGCGGCGCGCCTCTTTCTGGGGCCGATATCTGCGGCGACTGCTGATTCTGCTGGTCTTCGGCGCCGTCCATCTGGTGCTGATCTGGTCCGGTGACATTCTTTTGATCTACGCGCTCACCGGCTTTGTGATGGTGGCGCTGTTTCGCCGCACCCCCGCCCAGCGGCTGTGGAAATGGGCACTGGCGCTCATTGCCCTGCCGATGCTTTTGATGTGGCTGGGCGCGCTTTCGGTCTGGGCAACCCAGGGCGATCCCGAGCTGCATACCTCGATCATTGCCGACTTCGAGGCCGATGCGCAGCGCCTGCGCGACAGCGTGGCCGAAGCCGCCGCGATCCATGCCGCCGGCAGCTGGGTCGACAACGTCGGGCAGCGCCTGGACGACGGCCGCTTCATGCTCGCCAACTTTGTCTTCTGGGTTCCGCCGATCCTGGGATATTTCCTGCTCGGGCGCTGGCTGATCGTCACCCGGCGGCTGCTCCAGCCCGACCAGCACCGGCTGTTTTTCCGACGCTGGCGCTCGCGCGGGCTGCTGGTCGGCCTGCCGCTGGCCGTCGCCGGCGCGGCGATCATGCAAGGCGCCAACGCGACCATCCCCACCCTCGGCGTCGCCGCCGGCATGACCCTGACCACGGCCGGGGCGCTGTTGCTGGCCCTGGCCTACCTGTCGCTGGTCGTGCTGGGCAGCGCGCGCCTGCGCTTTCTCGCGCCGGCCGGGCAGATGGCGCTGACCAACTACCTGTGCCAGTCGCTGGTCTGGACCTGGGTGTTCTACGGTCACGGCCTGGGCTTTTGGAACGAGATCCCGCGGGCCTTGCATCCATTGCTGGTGATCGCGTTCTTTGCAGCCCAGGTGGCATTGAGCCAGGTCTGGCTGAAGCGGTTCCAGTTCGGCCCCGTCGAATGGCTATGGCGTAGCCTGACCTACGGTGAGCGCCAGCCCATGCGCCGGAACGCTTAAAGCCGGATTCCGACCGGCCGCGCTCAAGCCCTCGGGCGCTCCTCGGGCGGCGGCTGGTTGCGCTCGCGCCGCTCGCCAAGGGCGCGCAGCGGCTGATCGCCGCTGCCTTCGGGGCGCTCGGCTTGCGGCTCCTGCTCAGGCTCACCTTCGGGCCTCAGGCGATCGAACAGCCGATCCTGCAGTTCGCGCTGCAAGGCGCCTTCGGCAATCGTGGCCAGATCGACCCGCACCGTTGGCCGGCTGATCGGGCCGGCGATGGTCAGCGGGATGACACCGTCGCTCGCCCGCGCCAGAGCGCGCGGCAGGCGCTGGCTCAGGGCCGGGCCCAGCCTCAGCTCGAGCTGATAGGCGATGTCGCCGGCGGCCAGGTCCATCCGGCCGCCCCCCGTCAGGTCAAAGTCCTCGGCGTCCAGGCGCAGGTCGGGCAAGGACAGCACGCCGGCCTCGGCCTGAATCCGGCCGCTCAGGTTCTGAAACGGCGTCTCCCCGCCAAAGGCCTGCTGGACCCTGGCGAGACGGCTTGTGGTGATTTCCTCGTCGACGAGGCGCTTAAGATCCACCCCCAGCAGCGCGCCTTCGTTGAGGCTGAAGCGCCCTTCGCCGTCGAGGCTGGCGAGAATTTCGCCCGCGCTCAAGCCCTGGAAGCGCAGGTCCAGATCCATCTCGCCCAGGCCGCGCACGGGAGCGGTGGGGCTGAACAGGCGGACCAGCTGCTGCACGTCGATGCCGGTCAGGCGGGGGCTCACCTCCAGCGCGGGCGGCGCGGCGTTGAAATCGACCGCGACACGGCCGCTGAAGCGACCGCTCAAGGCCTGGGCATCGACCGGCTCCAGGGTCAGCACGCCGTCGACCAGCCTTGCCTGGGCCTCGACCCGGCGCAAGATCAGGTCATCGCTCAGGGTCAGTCGATCCAGCGCCAGGGTAAAGTTCAAGCGTGGTCCGATCAGCGCCGAATCATCGCTGGCGGCTGCCGGCGAGGACTTTTCAGCAGCACCGGCCTGTTCGGGCGCAGAAAGCCAGGGGCGCAGATCCAGCGCTTCGCCGGCAACGGTCAGCTCGGCCGTCGGCGGATCACCCAGCGAGAATTCGCCGGCGACGGCCAGCGGCTGGCCGTCGATGGCCAGCTCCAGGCCGCCGATCTTCGCGCTGACCGGATCGCCCAGACTGATGTTCAGCGTTTCGGAAGCCTCCAGCTTCGCCGAGCGTTGATCCAGATTCATGCCGGCCGCAAAATCGCGCAGTTCAAGCGTCGCGACATCGGCCCCCAGATCGACCGACCCACTGCCGCTGGCCTGGCCGTTGAGACCGCCGGCAGCCAGCTCGAACTCGCTGCGGGCGTCTTCCAGATCGATGCGCCCGGCGTCACGGGCCACGCGCAGGCCGCCGTGCAGCGAGAAAACGAGCTGTTTTTCCTGGTGCTGATCGAGCAGGCTGGCGCGCACGCTCAGCGGCGCCAGTACGGCGGGCTGAAACGGACCCAGGGTCAGCTCGTCGATGCGCGCGTTAAACGCCTCGTCTGTGTCCAGATCCAGGACCTGCAGGGCGACGTTTTCAAGCGTCAGGCCCGCCAGCGAAATACCCTCGAGATCCGGCGCAGGCTGGCTTGCCGGATCGGGTTCGGCTTCAGCCAGCAAGCCCGCGAGGTTGCTGCTGCCGTCCGGCGCGGTGACCAGCGTGACGGTCGCATCGCGCAGCTCCAGCTGGCCGATATCAAGCTCGCCCCGCAGCAGCGGCCACACGCCCACGCTAACCGAGGCCTGGCCGACCTCGGCCAGTGCCGGGGCGTCGGCAAAACCGGCCGGATTGGCGACGCTCAGCGAGCGGATGTCGAGAGCGATGCGCGGCCACAGGCGCAGGCTCAAGGGGCCGTCCAGCCGGACCTCCCGACCCAGCGCGCTGCTGGCCTGCGCGGCGATCCGATCACGATAATCGTCGGGCTCGACCAGCATCACCAGCACCACCGCAGCCAGCACCAGCAGCGCCAGCGCACCGCCGAGCACGTAAAAAACAGTGCGCCACATGTTCGATCTCCCGTCAAAGCCAATCCGGTCGACGCAAAAAAAGCCGCCGGAACCCGCTTTGACTCCCGCCGGCGCGCAAGGTGCCGAGCGGTTTTTGTTCGCCGCTACAAGCCTAGTCGGCCAGACCGCTTCCTAAGACGGCGCTCACAGCCCAAACCAGGCCAGGACGTAGCCCTCCATCAGCTCTTCGCGATGCGGCCGCACCATGACCAGGACTTCATCGGGCAGCTGGCGCGCCATGGGCGGGTCGCCCTGTTGACCGAAGCTGGCCACGGCGATGTCTTCGCCCAGCGCCCGGTAGACCGTGTTGCGGACATACAAGTACTCTTCGAGCGGGAAGTCATGGGCCTGCAGGGCCTCGACCTGCTGGCGTTTGGCTTCGAGGATGAGGTCGGCCAGGTCGCGATAGGCCGTGACCATCTCGACGATATTGGCGTCGCGCTCCTGGCTCTCGATTTCGGACTGCACTTGCTGCCAGCGACTTTCAAGCTCGCGCAAGCCGCCTTCCATGCCGGCGCGCATATCGCGCTGGGCGGCGAGGAAGCGCTGGAACTGGCTGGCGCTGAGCATGCCTTCCAGCGGCGGCTGGTAGCGCGGCTCGCGCGCGATCTGCTCGTTGAGCTCGGCAAATTCCGTCGAGAAACTGCCGACCTCAGAAGCAAATTGGTAGGCCGGCTTGAACACCATGAAGTAACCGACCGTGCCACCACCGATGACCACCACGGCCAGGACAATCAGACAACCCAGCAGGATTTTTGGCATGCGTTTTCTCCCGGTTAATCACCGTAATAACGAATTTCGGCGCGCTGGACTGCCATTCGGATTCCAACAAAATCGATGGGCCTTGTCGCCGGTCTGTCATCGGCGGCTGCGACTATAATCCGTGTTGCCCCCCTTGCTGCGCCAATCCATGATCATGCGACGACTCCCGATTGTACTTTGCCTGCTGTTGTTGAGCCTGCTGGGCTTGAGTGCTTGCCAGGGGACCCGCGAGGTGCCGGAAGCCGACCGGCCTGCGCCGGTCCTGCTGATCTCCATCGATGGCTTTCGCCACGATTATTTCGACCTGGCCGACACCCCGGCGCTGGATCGCCTGGTCGACGGCGGGCTCAAGGCCGACAGCCTGCACCACGTTTTCCCGACCAAGACTTTTCCGACCCACTACAGCGTGGTGACCGGCTGCCATCCCGGGCGCCACGGCGTGGTCGCCAACAGCATGTGGGACCCGGCCCGCGATGCCCGCTTCTCGCTCGGCGACCGCGACGCGGTCAGCGACGGCTACTGGTACGACGGCTGCGAACCGATCTGGGTGACGGCCGAAAACCAGGGCCTGACCGCGGGTACCTTTTTCTGGCCCGGCTCCGAAGCGCGGATCCAGGGCGTCCGACCGACGCACTGGAAACCCTACGCCGGCGACACCCCGCACCTGGAGCGCGTCGAAACGCTGCTCGACTGGGTTGACCTCCCCGCTGACCAGCGCCCCGACCTGCTGACCCTGTATTTCAGCGTGGTCGACTCGGCCGGCCACCGCCACGGCCCGCTGGCCGATCCGGTGCGCGACGCGCTGATCGACGTCGACCACCACCTCGGCATCCTGTTCGACGGTCTGGAAGAGCGCGGATTGTTTGACCAGATGAACATCATCCTGGTCTCCGACCACGGCATGAGCCGGGTCGATTTCGACCAGTACATCATGCTCGACGACTACCTGGATCTCAGCCGCGTCCAGGTCTCGGACTGGGGCCCGGCCGCCCAGATCTGGGCGACCGACATGCCGGCCGAAGACATCGTCGCGGCGCTGGACGGGGCTCACCCACGGCTGCGGGCCTGGGCCCGCGACGACATCCCGGCGCGTTACCGCTTTGACGACCACCCGCGCGTCCCCGACGTGCTGGCCGAGGCCGACCTGGAATGGATGATTTCCAACCGTCCCCACATGCTGGGCCGGCGCCAGTTTTCGCTCTACGGCATGCACGGCTGGGATCCGGCGCTTTTGGAGATGCACGGTGCCTTCGTGATCCGCGGACCCGGTTTCGCGCCGGGCAGCCGCGCGCCGGCGGTGCGTTCGGTCGATGTCTACGGGCTGATGGCGCATCTGCTGAATCTGACGCCGGCCGACAACGACGGCTCGGTTGCCGCCTTTTTGCCCTACCTGGAAAGCCGCACCCCGCTGACGGTCGAAGAACAGCTCTACGACTGCCAGGCCGAAACGCTGCGAGCACGCATGGGTCCGGCCCATATGGCGCTGCAGTTTGAAAACGCCGTCCACGTTCTCGATCTGGTCGAAGCCGGCCAACAGCGGCGCTTTGCCGACGTCGACCTGGCCTTTGCCACCGACGGCTCTCAGGCCAGCGCGCAAATCGACGATCGCCGGTTCCGCAACTGCCGCCTGTTGCTGGCCAACCGCTAAGGCAGGCAGAAAAAGGCGAATGGGCGCCGCCCGGCCTGCTCAAAGCCGGCGGCGCGGCCCAGCGTGATGAAGTTCGAGCCGCCGCGCTGGTCGTGGAACAGGCCGAAGGCGTCGGAGCGATGGTGCAGGCGCACGAAACCCGACCAGTCGCTGCCGCCCGGCGGGGCCAGCTCGATCTCCACGGCCACGTAGCCGAGAAACTTCCGACTCTCGCCTTCTTCGAGCTTGGCCCGCGGCTCGACGGCCGGGATTTCCGTGGCGTAGGAGACGCCCACGCCCAGCGCGGCGCGGGTCTCGAGGTGCGCATTCCACGGAAAGCGCATCCAGCGCGCCAGCCAGGCGGCGTTGAACTCCCAGTGATCCTGATCGCCGAAATGCTTGACCAACTGGCCTTCGACCTCGAAGCGCCAGCGCTCGGTGCGGCGGTAGACATAACCCGGCGCCACGGCGACCAGCCAGGCATCGCGAAAGCCGGTATCGAGCCGGGTCAGGATGTCGAGCATGCGCTCTTCGCCCGCCTTGCCGCCGTAGACGCCGAGGTGCCAGAAGCCCTCCTCGGCTGGATCAGCCCGAACGCTGGCCGGCAGCATCAAACTCAACCCGAGCAGGACGAAAGCGAAACGCCGAACGGGCGGAAACGGCAGGATCATCGGTAATGGCGTCGCCTGAAGTGGAATCAGTGGCGACGCAGGTGAGCCACCTCGCTTTCGCCGATAAACGAATAGTACAGCAGCGGAATGACCAGCACGGTCAGCAGGGTCGAGACCGCCAGCCCGAAAATCAGCGAAATCGCCAGGCCGTTGAAGATCGGATCGGCCAGGATGAACGCCGCGCCCACCATGGCCGAGATCGCGGTCAGCGCGATCGGCTTGATGCGCACCGCGCCGGCCAGGATCACCGATTCCTGCAGCGATTTGCCTTCTTCGAGCAGCTGGCGGATGAAGACCACCAGCAAAATGGAGTTGCGAACGATGATGCCGGCCAGGGCGATCATGCCGATCATGCTGGTGGCGGTGAACTCCTTGCCCAGCAGCGCGTGGCCGGGCATGATGCCGATCAGCGTCAGCGCGATCGGCGCCATCACGATCAGGGGCATGACGTAGGCGCGAAACTGCGCGACCAGCAGCAAGAAGATCGCAAACACCCCAACGGCGTAGGCAAGGCCCATGTCGCGAAAGGTCTCGTAGGTGATCTGCCATTCACCGTCCCACTTCAGCGCCGCCCGATCCGGCCAGTCGGGCTGGCGAATGTAGTACTGATCCGGACCGTCGGCATCGGCGCGCAGGTCCGCGGCCAGCCGGAACATCCCGTAGAGCGGCGAATCGACTTCGCCGGCCATGTCGGCGGTCACGTAGGTCACCGGCAGCAGGTTCTTGTGGTGAATCACGCCCGGCCACGGACTGGGCTCGAAGCGGGCAATGTCGGCCAGGCGCACAAGCTCGCCCGTTTCGCTGCGCACAGCCAGCGACTGCAGCGCCGGAATCTGGGCCTTTTGGCCTTCGTCGACGATCACCCGGATGGGCACGGCGTGCTTGGCATACGGGTCGTGCAGATAGCTCACGCTACGCCGCCCGAGCGCGGTTTCCAGCACCTCGGTCACCTGGGCCTGGTGGACGCCGAGGCGGGCCGCGCGATCGCGATCGATGACCACCTGCCAGCGCTCGCTGGAGGCCGCCACGGTGGTATCGATATCGACCAGGCCGTCGATGTCGTGCATGCGCTCGGCCAGCTTGAGCGCCAGCGCGGTGCGGGCCTCGTGATCGGGTCCGTAGACTTCGGCCACCACCGGCGAGAGCACCGGCGGGCCGGGCGGCACTTCGACGATCTTGACCGCCGCGCCAAAGCGCTGGCCGATCTCGGTCAGCGGCGCGCGCAGGTCCAGCGCGATCTCGTGCGACTGGCGATCGCGGTCGTCGACCAGGTTGACCTGCAGATCCCCCTGCCAGGGCTCGGAGCGCAGATAGTACTGGCGCACCAGGCCGTTGAAGTTGATCGGCGCGGCGGTGCCGGCGTAGGCCTGCCAGTCCGAAACCTCGTCCACGTCCTCAAGAAAGTGGCCCATTTCGGTCAGCACGCGCAGGGTCTGTTCGACCGGGGTGTGCTCGGGCATGTCGATGACCACCTGCAGCTCGGACTTGTCGTCGAACGGCAGCATCTTCAGCACCACCGCCATGAACACCGGCATGGAGGCGGCCGCCAGGGTGAGCAAAACAATGCCGGCCGCCAGGCCGCGCCGGCGCCAGGCGTGGTCGCCGAGAAACGGGCTCAAGGCGCGGCGGAAAACCTGCAGCACGTGCTTGTTGACCCCGCGGGCCGCGGAACTGCCGCCGCCGCCGTCGCCTCGGTCGATGCCTTTTTCGTGCCGCAGCAGGCGCACGGCCAGCCACGGCGCCAGCACGAACGCAACGATCTGCGAGACGACCATGCCGGCCGAGGCGTTGATCGGGATCGGGCTCATGTAGGGGCCCATCAGCCCGGTGACGAAGGCCATGGGCAGCAGCGCGGCCATGACGGTCAGGGTGGCCATGATGGTGGGTGTGCCGACCTCGTCGACCGCCTCGGGTATGACTTCGCGCAGACCGCGTCCGGTGGCACGCAGGCGCCGGCTGATGTTTTCGACGATGACGATGGCGTCGTCGACCAGAATGCCGATGGAAAAAATTAGCGCAAACAGCGAAACCCGGTTGAGGGTAAACCCCCAAGCCCAGGAGAAGACCAGGGTGACCAGCAGGGTCACGATGACCGAGATACCGACGATCAGGGCCTGGCGCCAGCCCATGGCGGCTAGCACCAGCAGCACCACCGAAACCGTGGCCATGACCAGGTCGCTGATGAGCTTGCGCGACTTGTCGCCGGCGGTCTTGCCGTAGTCGCGGGTCACGAGCACACCGGTGTGATCGGGAATCACGCGGCCGCGCAGCATCTCGACCCGTTCTTGGACCGCATCGGCGATCACGACCGCGTTTTCGCCCGGCTTTTTGGCGATGGCCACGGTCACGGCCGGAAAGACACGGCCCTGGTGGGCGGCCGCGCCGGGGCCGAAGCCGACCTGGACCATGCGCTCGGGCACGGTCTCGCCGCGATCGATGGTGGCCACGTCGCTGAGGTAGACCGCCGCGCCGTCGCGCATGCCCACCACCAGACCGGCGACGGCGTCGACCTCGGTCAGCGGCGTGCCCGGTTCGATGGGGATGGAGACGCCGTCGCGGGTCACGCGAATCTCGGAGCCGGCGGCGTTGGCGGCGCGGATGGCTTCGCCGAGGTCGGCCACGCTCAGCCCGAAGCCGGCCAGCAGGGCGGGGTCGAAGCGCACGTCGACCCGATCGGGTACTGCGCCGATGGTGTAGACATCGCGGGTACCGGCAACGCGCTTGAGCTCCACTTCCAGGGCGCGGGCCAAGCGGGTCAGGTCCTCCGCGCTCTGGCGGCCTTCGGGGTCGTAGAGCGTGAGGCTGAGGATCGGCACATCGTCGATGCCCAGCGGCTTGACCACCGGCGCGGCGGCGCCCAGGTCGGCCGGAAACCAATCCTGGTTGGAAAAGACCTGGTTGTAGAGCCGAACCAGGGCCTCCTGGCGCGGAATGCCGACTTCGAACTGAACCGTGATCACCGCCCGGCCGTGGGCCGAGGTGGAATAGATGTGCTCCACGCCCTCGATCTCGTCGAGAATCTGCTCTCCCGGCGTGGCGATCAGCTGCTCGACCTGCAGCGCGCTGGCGCCGGGGAAGGCGACGATGACGTCGGCCATGGTGACGTCGATCTGCGGCTCTTCTTCCTTGGGCGTGATGATCACCACCAGCAGGCCGGCCAGCAGACCGACCAGGGCGAACAGGGGGGTGACGTGGGCATCCTGGAACAGGCGCGCGATGCGCCCGGAAATGCCCAGCGAGCGGCCGTTTTCGCTCAAGGCGCCGATCCTTCGGCGGCCTGCTTGAAGACCTGGCGCGGATCGTCGGCGATGCGCTCACCGGCATCCAGCCCGGCCAGCACTTCCAGCCGGCCGTCGATGCGGCTGCCGATCCGAACCTGGCGCAGGCGCGCCCGATCCTGATCATCGAGCACGTAGACTGCGCGCAGCTCACCCTTGCGAAACAGGGCGGACTCGGGGATCAGTAGGGCCTCGCGCTCGCTGACCGGAACGTTGACGCGAACCAGCATGCCCGGAAACAGGGTGCCGTCGGGCTCTTCCAGCGCCATGCGCAGGCGGAAGGTATGGGTGGACGGGTCGGCGTAGGGAAAAAACGTCATCTCGCCGGTCGAGAGCACCCGGCCATCGTTGAGCGTGACCTCGGCCCGGCGCTCGCGGCGGGCCAGCTCGGCGTACTGCTGCGGGATCGCGACCACCACCCGCAGCTCTTCGAGCGAAAACCCGCTGAGCAGAGGTGCTCCGGCCGAGACCGCCTCGCCGAGTTCGACGTGGCGCTCGGTGACGATGCCGCTGTAGGGCGCGGTGACGCGGGTGTAGTCGAGCTGTTCTTCGGCCTCGGCGACCGCCGACTCGGCCTGGTTAAAGCGCGCCCGGGCGGCGGCAAGGGCATTGCGCGCGTTGTCGAACTCGGCCTGGGTCGCGACGCCCCGCTCGAGCAGCGACTCGATGCGCGAAAACTGGCGTTCGGCGTCGTCCAGGCTCGACTCGGCCTCGTTCTGGGCCGCCCGCGCCTGGTTGAAGCGCGCACGCTGCTCGGTGTCTTCGAGACGAGCAATCAGCTGACCGGCGTCGACCACATCATCGACGTCGAACGGCAGCTCGACCACGGTGCCGCTGGTCTGGGCCGAAACCGTGCTCTGCTGGACCGCCTCGATCACCCCGTCCAGGCGTAAGTGTTCGACCAGCGGGCCGCGCTCTACGGTGACCCAATCGTTCGCCTGCAGACTGCCCGCCAACAGCAGGCCAGCACCAACCCAAAAACTGCTTTTAAAAGAGATCATCGTCATCTCCCCATTATATTAGAGTTTGCTTGTATATGCCAGCGGGCGGTCGCCGAGGAGTTTTTGCCAATAACCCACGTCCAGCCAGCGTCCGAACTTGAAGCCGACCTGGCGCAGGTGGGCAACCTGGACGAAGCCCATATTGGCATGAAACGCGGCGCTGGCCGGGTTGGGCAGGGTCACGACCCCGATCAGGCTGTGCTTGCCGCAGCGATCGAGTCGTTCGATCAGGGCCCGGTAAAGCAGCGATCCGGCGCCCGCGCGGGCCTGATCGGGCCGCACATAGCCACTGACTTCGACCGAATGGCGATAGGCCGTGCGCTCGCGCCAGGGGGTGGCGTAGGCATAGCCGGCCACCGCGCCCTCCCGCTGGGCCAGCAGCCACGGCAGGCCGGCCGCGGCCACCGCGTGCATTCGCCCGGCCACCTGGTCCGGCGACAGCGGCTGTTCTTCGAAGGTCGCCGTGCTGTGCTCGATATAGTGGTTGTAGATCGCGGCGATGTCGACTGCATCGCGCTCCAGCGCCTGACGAATGGTCCATGTCATGTCGAGTTCTTGCTCATGCCGCGGTGTTTTAAACGCTCGTGGTCCAGGGCCAAGCCTAGCGCAGTTGCCGGGGCCAGTCAGACACGCGGCAGCGACGGGCCGGCGCCCAGTACCGCGACGGCCAGCAGCATCACGACAGCGGTCGCAACCACCAGCGCGATGCGCAGCGCCAGGCGGCGACGCGGTGAGCGGATACGCCTTGACAGCACCAGAGCGCCGGCGGCGAACAGCAGCACCAAGGCGGCGAGGAAAAAATGCAGCGGCGTCATGGCTCGAACACCTCGATGATCAGCGCGACCAGCTCGCGCAGGTGGCGAAAATAATGCCCACCCGGCGACGGCGGGTTGGGGTTGGAAGTGATCACGACGGTCAGATCGGATGCGGGCACCACGAACAGGCCCTGGCCGCCGAAACCGCGCCCGTAGTAAGTGTCCTGGTCGGCAATCTCGGTGATGAACCAGCCGTAGCCGTAGTCATCGCCGGTCCAGGGCGAGCGACCGTTGGGCTGCCACGATCTGGCGATCCAGTCGGCCGACAGAATCCGGCGCCCGTCCAGCCGGCCGCCCAGGCGGTAAAGCTCGCCGAAGCGCGCCAGCGCGCGCGGACTCAAGTGCATGTCGTTGCCGCCGAAATAAACGCCCTGCGGATCGCTCAGCCAGGGCGGGATGCGCACGTTCAAGGGCTGGCCCAGCCACTCGCGCGCCAGCGTCAGGGTGCTCTTGCCGCTGGCCTCGGTCAGCGCCGCGGACACCAGGTGGGTCGAGCCGGTTGAATAAATCATGCGCCCGCCGGGCCGATCGATCATCGGCCGGGTCAGAGCGTGGGCCACCCAGTCAGCGCTTTGTACCCAGCGCCCGTAGTAGCGGCCCGAGGTGCTCTGCAGACCGGTCTGCATGGCCAGGGCATGGCCCAGGGTGATCTCGGATACCGAGGGCGCGAGCCCGTCGTCGGGGACGCGATCGCCCAGCAGCTCGACCAGGCGCTGATCGGGGCCGGTGAAGACGCCGCGATCGATGGCCATGCCGGCCAGCGCCGACAGCACCGTCTTGGAGAGCGATTTGATGTTGGCCGGCTGGTCCAGACCCGGCCCGGCGCGCACCAGTTCGATCACCGGCTCGCCGCGCTGGAGCACCAGCAGGCTGTGCAGACGATCGATGCGCTCGACGCGCTCGATCACGGCCCTGTTCGACGCTGCGGCCGGCGTCATCGGGACCAGCATCGCCAGCCAGAGAGCCGTTGTCGTAACGCGCAAGATCAAGGCCATGGGCCAAGTTTGACACGAAGACGTCGCCGCATCAGTCTGCCGCCGAGCGCGGCGATCGATATCCGGCCAAGCCGCACGGCTTAACGGAGCCTCGTGTATGCTCACAGCCCGCATCGGTCCATTCTGTCGTGATCCCGGCCGCTGGCTCCATCCGGTCCTGGGAACACGCCAGGCCGATTGTCCCAAACGACAAGGAGTCCAATTATCGATTACGATTCCGAGAAAGGTTATGTCGCCCTGCTGGGCTGGAGCCTCAACGCGGTCGAAGCGGCCGCGAAGTTCGACCGCCGCTACGTGGTGGTGGCCCCGGACTGGGCCGAGGAATACTGCACCCAGCATGATATCCCCTACCTGGCCTGGAACTTTGAGCGCCTCAACGACCGCTCGATGGAAATCGCCGAGCAGCTCAAGGAAATGGGCGTCAACGTGGCCATCCCGCTCTACGAAGAGACCGTCGAGTGGGCCGGCGCCATCAACTCGGTGCTGCTGGATAACCCGCGCCTGCTGGGCCAGGCCATGCTCATGCGCGACAAGTCACTGATGAAACGCAGAGCCCAGCTTGGCGGAATCCGCGTGGGTATTTTCGAAGAAGGCCACGATCGCGAAGACGTGATCCGCTTCTTGCGCCGGGTCAACCAGACGCTGCTCAAGCTCGACGGCGATCCGAACGACCCGATCCACTTCAAGGCCTTCGACAAGGCCGGCTGCCTGGGCCATCGCGTGATTCGCACGCCCGATGACGTCGATTCCATCCCCGAAGACGAGTTTCCCGCGCTGATGGAATCCCATCTCGACGGCTGGGAGTTTGCCGTCGAGGCCTGGATCCACGACGGCAAGATCCGCTTTCTCAACATCTCCGAATACGTCTCGCTGGGCTACTCGGTCTACGTCCCGGCCTCGCCGGAGCTGGAGGCCTACCGCGAAAAGATTACCCGCGAGGTCGAAAAGCTGATCAAGACCTTCGACATCGAATTCGGCTTTATTCACCCGGAGTATTTCGTCACCAGCGACGGCGAAATGTATTTCGGAGAGGTCGCCTACCGGCCGCCGGGTTTCAAGGTCTTCGAGCTGCTGGAACGAGTCTACGGCTTCAACGCCTATCAGGCCCTGATTCTGGCCTTCGACCCGAAAACCACTGCTGAGGAAATCGAGGCCTTCTTCCCGCGCGAAGTCGTCGATGCCAAGGGCCATGCCGGCTGTTTCGGCGTCTATCCGCGGCTGCGCGTGGTCAGCCGGCTCGAGATTCCCGAAGAAACCGAGAACCATCCCTACTTCGAGTCCCACGAACTGACCGCCCCGATGGAAGAGACGGTCACCAAGCGCACGGCCTTTGGCACCCACTGGGGGCTGGTGTATTTTGTCGGCGAGGATCCGAAGCAGCTGCACGAGCTGCTCAAACGCCAGGAGGCGCTCGATTACTACGTCTGACAAGACCGGTGCGGAGACCGGCAGCGTCGCGGTAGCACGCCTGGACGACGCCATCGCGGTGCTGGGCGAGGCGCTGGCATTCGCCAAGCCGGCGCGCTTGCAGCGCGTGCTCGACGCGGCCCGCCGCGTGCTGTTGAGCGAGGGCGGCTGCCGCGCCATCGAGGAACGCGCGCAGGCCATCGAACAGGCCGGCGTGTTTGCCGGCTCCGACTGGGCCTGCCCGCAGACCCTGGTGCCGTCGCTGACCCAGCATTCGCTGACCAGTGCCGACGCCAACATCGTGGTCATCGAGGCGCTGAGCGAACTGCGCCTGCTTGCCGTGGCCCGCGGCCGTTACCCGCATCCGCAGGTCTCGGCCGAACAGGCGCATCACTACCTGGCCCAGGTTCTGGCGACCAACCTGACGCTGCTGTTCAGCTTCGCGCAGCCGCGCT
>JBMCIV010000003.1:0-16614 GCA_048616735.1 Wenzhouxiangella sp.
GGCGGGGATGACCCTACCGCGTGCAACTTCGGCCGGTGGCTGCCCGACTTCCGCACCGGCAATACCCAGATCAACGGCATGATCAGCGAGATCATGCCTTTCCACGATGAATTCCACGCCGCGGTCGCTGCGATCAACCAGGCCATTAGCAACGGAAACCAGGACCTGGCGTTTGATATCTACTCCGAGCAGATGGCACCGGCAGCAATCGGTGTGTTCGAGTATTTCAATAGAATCAACGACGCTGCCGCAGAGGCGGTCGCTGCCTTGGAGGAAATGAACGAGCTGATCACCGGCCCTGCGCGCGAAGTCCAGAGCAACGTCATGACGACGTTTGAAGACCTGCAGACCCTGGTCATTGCCAGCGCCGAACAGGATGCGCTCGCCGGCGATGCGGTCATTGCCCGCAGCAATACCATCAATTTTGCCGCCATGATCATCGGCGCGATCATTGCCATTGTTCTCGGCCTTTTGATTACCCGGATGGTGACCAGCGGGATTAATCAAGGCGTGGGCATCGCCAAGCGCATCGCCGATGGTGACCTTACCGTCAAGGCCGACCGTGCCCTGCTGGATCAAAAGGATGAAGTCGGCGAACTGGTCCAGGCCATGGACCGCATGACCCGCAAGCTGCGTGAAATCATCGGCTCGGTGATCACCGGCGCCGACAACATCACCGCGGCGAGTGAACAGACCTCGGCCACCGCCCAGAGCCTGAGCCAGGGGGCGAGCGAGCAGGCGGCCAGCGTCGAAGAGACCACCGCCTCGGTGGAGCAGATGTCGGCCTCGATCGAGCAGAACACCGAAAACGCCAAGGTCACCGACACCATGTCGTCCAAGGCCGCCTCTGACGCGGCCGAAGGCGGGCAGGCGGTCAACAAGACGGTCGATGCGATGAAGTCGATTGCCGAAAAGATCTCGATCATCGACGATATCGCCTACCAGACCAACCTGCTGGCGCTGAACGCGGCCATCGAGGCGGCGCGGGCCGGCGAGCACGGCAAGGGTTTTGCGGTCGTGGCTGCCGAGGTGCGCAAGCTGGCCGAGCGCAGCAGGTCGCCTCGCAGGAAATCGGCGAGGTGGCCAAGGGCAGCGTCAGTCTGGCGGTGCGCGCCGGCGAGTTGCTCGACGAGATCGTCCCGGCGATCCAGAAGACCTCGGACCTGGTCCAGGAGATCAGCGCGGCCTCGAGCGAGCAAAGCTCGGGGGCCAACCAGATCAACCAGGCCATGGAGCAGCTCAACTCGATTACCCAGCAGTCGGCCTCGGCTTCCGAAGAGCTGGCCTCGACGTCTGAAGAGATGAGCGGCCAGGCCCAGCAGCTTCAGCAGCTGGTGGCGTTTTTCACCATCGAAAGCGGTGCCGGCCAGGCCAGCGGCGGGTTTTCGCTGAAAAACGACCCGCCACCGCGGGCGCCGGAGCCGAAGAAGACCGAGAGTCGCCAGGCCAGTTCATCGAGCGAAGATGACGAGTCCGGGTTCGTGCGGTTCTGATACTGGATCAATCAGCCGGGCCAAAGCGGCCGGCCCTTTCGCTTGGCGCGGGGGTCGGCCGTGATTTTTTAAAGATCCCGCGCCACCCGGAAACCGACCCGCATGTCGGTCGAGGTTTCGCTGCCGGCCAGGCGATAGGCTGAGCGCGACATCTCCGGCGTGCTGCTCCACGATCCGCCGCGAATCACCCGCTGCCGGCAGCCCGGATTGACCCAGGCCGCGCCGTCGGCAGGTGCGCGCACGAAGCTGTCGTGCCAGCAGTCCTCGGTCCACTCCATTACGTTGCCGCCCATATCGTGCAGTCCGAACGGATTGGCGGGGTAGCTGCCGGCCGGCGCCGGCCCCCAGTGGCCGTCGCTGTACTGGCGAAAGGCGACGCTCCAGCTGGCGCCGCTGGGCGAAACGTCGCCGTCGCCGGTCAGGTTTTCCAGCGCTTGTTCGGGGCTGCCGTCACCCCACCAGTAGCGGCTTTGGGTCCCGGCCCGCAGAGCGTATTCAAACTCCGCCTCGGTCGGCAGCCGGTAGCCTAAGCCGGTGCGTTCGGCTAGCCAACCGGCATAGGCTCGGGCGTCGCGCCAGGAAACGTGGATAACGGGCATTTCCTCGGCTGCCTGGCGGCCCTGATAGTCGTGGCGCCAGTCGATGCGGTTGCGCCGGCTCATGCGGCCGCTGCGCACCTCATAAACGCGCGACCAGCCGACGCGCTCGGCGTCGGTGGTATAGCCGCTGTCGGCGATGAACTCGCCGAATTCAGCCACGGTGATTTCGGTGGCCGCCAGGGCAAAGCCCTGCCGGAAGACGACCCGATGGCGCGGCCCCTCGTGTTCGGCGCGTCCGCGCTCGCTCTCCGAAGAGCCCATCATGAAATGGCCAGAAGGAATGACCACCAGGCTGGGCCCGAGCCGATCGACCTGCTCGTCGAGGGGGTCGCGGAGAACCTGACCGGGCTGGTGGCGGCCATAGAGTCGGGCAAAAGACAACTCCTGGCGCAGCGCCTGGATGCGCTCGCGCGGCAGGCCGAGGGCGATCAGGTCGGTGATTTCATCGTCGGCTTGAGCAAAGCGCCCGGTCCGGATCAACTCGCGGACGTCGAGTTCGGCGCTCAGGAAATAGTCGCGGCGCAAATCCTGAATGCGGCGGCGCGCCTGGTCGAACGAGCCGGAGGCCGGGTCGATGGCCTCAGCGCGCCCGAGCAGAACTTCTGCGGCCTCGAAGTCGAGTTCGCGGGCCAGCAGCAAGGCTGCTTCCAGCGCGGCCTGGTAGACCGCCTCAAGCCCGTCCCGGGCTTCTTCGTTGTCGGGGTCAACGGCCAGCACGCGCTGATAAAAATCCATGGCGCTGCGGCCGCTCGGCGCAACCAGCCAGCCTCGAACCAGCGCCTCGTCGGCCTGCTTCAGCCAGCTACGGATGGCCGGGTCGTCTGCCGATGCCGCCGTCTCGAGCCCTGGCGTTTCGTTGTCGCCAGTCGCTTCGTCGATCTGCGGTGCCGCGACCGCAACGGCGGTCAGGGACATCCACAACAGCAACAGGGTCGGGCGCCTTTCGAGCATGTAAGGATTCTGGAGGAAAAAGTCAGCGCTGCAGCCGAGCAGCCATCGCCGCAAGCCGGCCCTGGAATTATCGGTCAATCCCAAAAAAAACGCCAGCGCCGGGATACGCGGCACTTGCGGTGCTTACAGGGGCTGCTATACTCGTCGAAAACTCAGAGAGTTAACCACGCAAGCTCACCTATCATCTGAGAAAAGCTGGCCATGTTGACCCCTAAAATCAAGACTGCTCTGCGTTTTTGTCCGGACTTGCCAACACCCCCGGCAATCGCCATGCAGATTGTGGAGCTTGCCCGCGACCCCGAGGTGGACTTGAGTCGTCTGGTCGAGATGCTGTCGCAGGATCCGGCCCTGGCCGGAAGATTGATGCGGGCCAGCAACTCATGTCTGTTTGCGCGCCGTCGCAAGAGCGAGAGCCTGCGCCAGGCCATCGTCGTGATCGGCCTGAACGCCACCATGACGCTGGCCTTGAGCTTTTCCATGGCGGGCACGCTGCGAAAAGGTCCGGCGTCCACGCTGGGAATCGAGCGCTCCTGGCGGCGGGTGTTGATCGCCAGTTGCGCGGCCAGAATGATCGGCAGCCGCCTGCATCGCTCAGACAGCGAGGAGCTGGCCCTGGCTGCCCTACTGCAGGATATTGGCATCCTGGCTTTGAGCGCGGCCCTGCCCGATGAGTATCTGCCGTTGCTGGATGAGGCGCGCGATCACGATGAGTTGATCCGGCTTGAGCGGGAGCGCCTGGGCGCTGACCACGCTGAGGCCGGCAGCTGGCTGATGGCGCACTGGAAACTGCCGGAAAAGCTGGTCAGCGTCCCGGTTTGCGTGCATGGTCGTAGTCCCGCGACGGGCCAGTCCGAGCACAGCGCCTTTTTCACCATTGTCGAAGTCGCCGGCAAGGTTGCCGACCTTTTCCAGGGCGACGATACCGGGCAGTTGACCGATGGCCTGATGCGGGCTGCGCGCAAGCTCGATGACCTTGACCAGGACTTCCTTAAGGCGCTGCTGGCTCAAATGGGCGAACGCTTGCCGGAAATGGCCGAGCTGTATGAAACCGAGATCATCTCGCCGCAGCTGCTGAACGGCATCATCGACCAGGCGCGCCAGGTCATGGCCGATCGAGCGCTGATGGTCACTCGGGAGGCCTATTATTACGAGCAGAGAGTGGCCAGCAACGGCGCGGCGATGGGCGCCGGCCACGGCGGGCCCGATGCGGCGGTTGAAGCTGCGGGCGACGGGGCGGCCAGCGAGCTCCTCGACGAACGCCTTGACCTGGAGTTTCGCCGGGCAACCACGCTTGGGCATCCGCTGGCGCTGGCTTTCGTTCGCCTGGACGAATACGAAGAACTGGCCGCGCGGCACGGACCCAACGATGCCCAGGCCGTTCGCCAGGCGCTGCGCCGGCGCCTGGCGCGGCTGGCCGGACAGGATCAGCTGGTGTTCAGTTCGTCGTCCGACGAGTTCATCGTGATGCTGCCGGGCATGTCGCGCTCGCGCGCCCACGATCAGCTTGAACGGGTGCGGACTGCCATTGCAACCGAGGAATTTCACGACGCCGATGAGAATTCGTTTCGGGTCACGGTTTCAATCGGGATGGCCTGCCACATGGACGAAAGCCAGCTCTACGGTCGGGCAATCGAGCTCCTGGGCGCGGCCGATCAGGCCATCCGGGGTCCGGTCGGCGAAGGGGGCAACACGCTGACGATGGCGTGCTAGTAGCCCACTAGCGGTTGGTCCTGGCCCACAGCCGCATCAGGTCGTTCGGCGGCAGCGGGCGGCTGAAGTAATAGCCCTGAATGTAATCGCACTGGCGTTCGGCCAGGAAAGCGAGTTGCTCGGCGGTTTCCACCCCCTCGGCCACGACCTGGACCCTCAGATCGCGGGCCATGCTGAGCACGGCCGAGACAATAGCGGCATCGTCGGAGTCGGTGGTCAAATCGCGAATGAAAGACTTGTCTATCTTCAGATGATCGACCCTAAACTGCTTGAGATAGCTCAGGCTTGAGTGCCCGGTTCCGAAATCATCGATGGCCAATCCCACACCCAGCGGCCGCAACTCCTCCAGCACGCTTTGCGCCGCATCGAGATCGCTCATGATGACGTTTTCGGTCAACTCGATTTGCAGGTCACGCCCCGACAGCGCCGTATCGGCGAGCGCTTGCTGGACGGCGAGGGCCAGATTGCCGCGCCAGAACTGAACCGCAGAGACGTTGACGCACACCGTCAAGTCTTTCATTCCCAGGCGCTTCCAGTTCGCCAGCTGCAGCAAGGCAGTGTCGATGACCCAGCGACCGATTTCGACGATCAGCCCGCTTTGCTCGGCGATCGGCACGAACTGATCGGGGCCGACCCGACCCAGCACCGGGCTGTTCCATCGAAGAAGCGCCTCGACGGCCCGGATGCGCCCCGAGCGCGGTGCCATGATGGGTTGGTAGACCAGGTTCAGCTCGCCGTTGGCCAACGCGCCGCGCAGATGGGTCTCTGTACTCAGACGCTCGTAGGCGCGCTGGTTCAGTTCTCTGGTGAAGAACTCGAAGGTCGCCCGACCGCGCTCCTTGGCGTGGTACATCGCGGTATCGGCGTTGCGCAACAAGGCCTCTGGCTCGTCGCCGTCATCGGGGTAGATCGCGATACCGATGCTGGGTGTAATGACCAGCTCGTGGCCATCGATGGTGAAAATCTCCCGGAATTCCCGGATCAGCATGTTGGCCTTTCGGGTTGCGGCGTCGAATCCAGCGCCCGGCATGACGATGACAAACTCGTCCCCGCCCAGACGGCTGATGGTGTCGTACTGACGCAAGGTGGCCTTGAGGCGCTTGCTGACGGCCACCAGCAGCTGGTCGCCGATGCGGTGGCCGAGAGAATCGTTGACGGCCTTGAAGCGGTCCAGGTCCATAAACATCAACGCGATCGGCTGGCGCGAGCGCTGGGCGTGGACGATGGCCTGGCTGATGCGATCATTGAGCAGGCTGCGGTTGGGCAGCCCGGTGAGGTCGTCGTAATGAGCCAGGCGGTGGACGGCGTCCTCGGCTCGCTTGCGTTCGGTGATATCGGAGATCACGCCGTCGAAGTGGGCGATGCTGCCGTCTTCGCCCAGCGTGGCTACGGCGCTGTTGATGGCAAAAAACCGGGTACCGTCGGGGCGCACGAACTCCACTTCCTGATTGCGGTAGAAGCCTTCGTCGATCAACATCTGGTGGAGCTTGTCGCGCTGGTTGGGCGAGGCGTAGAGGATGGGTCCGGAGCGCGCCATCATCGCCTCGGTTTCAGAAAAGCCAAACATCCTGGCCAGCGCCTGGTTGATGTAGACCAGGCCTTTGCCGGGCACGCCGCGGTAAATGCCTTCAGAGATATTGCTCGTGACCGATTCGAGCAGCTGCTCGCTGTCGCGGAAGGCCTGGGTCGCCTGCTCGGCCATTCGTTCGGCCCTCGCGCGGGTTCGAAGCACGGCGACCAGCAGAGCGCCTAGCAGCAGCGCGATAGCGAGTCCGGCCGCGAGCAGCAAGACCGCACTCAGGCGCGAAGCCGGCGGCTTGCGAAACTCAAGATGCAGTTCGCGCCCGCCCAACACCAGGCTGCGCTCGGTTTGGATCCAGTCGTCTTCCCGCCCGCCGCCGGGCCCGGGGTTCACGACCAGCGGCGGCTGCTCTGGGGCTGATCGATCATGAAAAGTCAGCGCCAGCTTGTCGCGGCCCTCCAGGCCGGTCAGCAGCGATTCCAGGGCGACGGTGCCGCCGGTCCAGCCGTCGCCCTGTTGAGAGGTCGGGTCGACCCAGGCCAGCAGCACGTAGCCGCTGATCGGTGCGTCGCTGTCGTCGCTGAGGTTGACCGGGGCCGAAGCCTGAACCTGACCGGTCTGCATGGCTCTTTCGGCCGCCGGCTGGGTTTTGGGCCGGGCGCAGACATCCAGCCCCAGCGAGTCGCGAGCAGCCTCGAACGGCTCGATGTAGACGATCGGGCAGTAGACCTCTCGAAGACCCTGCGGCTGGGACTGAAAATCCTCGATTCCCTCATCGGCAAGGCGGCGCTGAAGGGCAGGGAAGTCGGCTGCGGCGACGCGCTCGATCCAGAACATTTCGAACAGGCCGTCGTTGTTTTCAGCCGTCGTCTGGACAAAGCGTTGCCATTCGCTGCGGTCGACATAATCGCTGCCGGCAAAAAGTGCGGCGGCCGCCCGCACCCGGTTTTCCAGCTGCCGGAAACGGCTCTCGATCAGGCCCCGAATCTGATCGGCCTGGCTTTGCAGGATGGTGGTCTGGGCGCGCTCTTCGGCGCGCGCAAAAAACCCGACCGCGACGATGCTGACCGCGACCACCACCAGGCTGAGCAAGACGGCGAACCCGTAGTGATAGCGCTGATCCCGGACGCTCAGTCCGGGCATGGAGAATGGCCCTCAGTCATCGCTAGATGATAACCGCCGCGCCGGCATAGTACACTTCGGCGCGATTCGAGAACATCGCTGGAGAAACATCATGCACCGACCTGCTGCCGCACAGCACTATCCGCGTTTTCACCTGGCGCTGCCGGTGACCGATCTGGACGACACCCTGCGCTTTTATACCGATGTGCTCGGCTGCGCCACGGGCCGCAGCGCCGAACGCTGGGTCGACCTGGATTTTTTCGGCCACCAGCTGGTGCTGCATCGGGTCGCACCGCAAGACCACCCGACTGCCGCCACGAACCCGGTCGACGGGCACGCCGTTCCCGCCAGCCATTTCGGCCCGGTGCTCGATTGGGACGACTTTCAGACCATGGCCGATCGCCTGCGCACGGCCGGCATCGATTTCGTCATCGAGCCCTACGTCCGCTTTGCCGGTCGCAAGGGCGAGCAGGCCACCCTGTTCATCGCCGACCCCAGCGGCAACCACCTTGAGTTCAAGGCGTTTCGCGACATCGGCATGTTGTTTGCCGCAGACCTGGATGCGCCTGCTTCTTAAGAATTGCGCCTTAGGCCATGTGCTTGACGGCCTCCTGCCAGCAGGCCCATTAAAAGCGCACGAACCCGGCGTCGTCTTTTTGCGCCCGGGGCGCTGGGTGCGGGTGGCCGGCATTTTTGCCGGTCGCAGGCAGAGCCGACCGGGGGTCCCCCGTTCCGGCTCGATCGTCGCTCTGGAAGCGGAAAAACGACACCGCATTTTGCAGCTGTTGGGCCTGGCCTTTCATTTCTTCCGAAGTCGAGGCCAGCTGCTCGGAGGCTGAAGCAGATTGCTGGGTGATGGCGTTGAGCTGCTCCATGGCCTGTCCAACCTGGGCGGCGCCGCTGGATTGTTCAGTCGATGCGGCGCTGATTTCCTGAACGAGTCCGGAGGTTTGCTGAATTGCCGGCACAATTTCATCCAGCAGTTTCCCCGCCCGGACTGCCAGGTTGACGCTGTTTTTGGCGACCTCACCGATTTCCTGCGCGGCCACCTGGCTGCGCTCGGCCAGATTTCTGACTTCGGCCGCTACCACTGCAAATCCCTTGCCGTGGTCGCCGGCCCGGGCCGCCTCGATGGCGGCGTTGAGCGCCAGCAGGTTGGTCTGATAGGCGATGTCGTCGATGATAGATATCTTCTCGGCAATCGACTTCATGGCATCGACCGTCTCGGTGACTGCCTTGCCCCCCTCGGTCGCATCATCGGCGGCTTTGGTGGAGATCGTATCGGTGACTTGGGCGTTTTCCGTGTTCTGCGCGATCGAGGCCGACATCTGCTCAATGGAGGCCGTGGTCTGTTCGACGCTCGCCGCCTGCTGGCTGGCACCCTGACTCAGGCTTTGGGCGGTGGAGGCGGTCTGGTTGCTGGCCGCCGTGATGCTTTCGGCGCCGGATGCGACCGTGCTCAAAGCCTGACGAAGCTTGCCTACCATTTCATCCATTGCCCGTACAAGATCGCCGACTTCATCGCGCTGCGCGACCAGCGCTGTATCAGCCTGCACTGACAGATCTCCCCGGGCGATTCTTTCCGCCATGACAACCCCCTGTTTGATGCCACCGGTCACCATACGCGTGATCAGGAGTCCGAGCGCAATGGCAACCACGATGCCGAAACTCATGCCGGAAAGGTTGACCAGGTTGCTCTGGGTGATCAAGGTATCGACGGTCTCGACATCGGATTCAGTCCTTTCGGCAACCAGGCGTTCCAGTTCCGCAAAGGCGTCGACCACGTCGGCTCGCGCGGCGGTGGCCGCGCCCGCCAATATCGCGGACATTTCGCTGATCGCGGTCGCGCCGGACTGGGCGAGGTTGTTGATCTGCTCAAAATAGTCGAACGCGGCATCTGCCGTTGGAATCATCTGCGCTTCAAAAATGCGCAGGGCCTGTGCCTGACGGCCTTCGGCGATGGCCGTGTTGATCAAGGGAACCGCGGCGTGCAAGGCATCATGCTGCGGGATCATCTGCTGAATCAGCGCGTCAATTTCGGGATTATCGTGCTCAAAAGACGCCAGCCACTGCGCGAAACTGCACGTGGTGGGATCAAGGCCACGCTCGATTTGACGCATGTCGGTAATGGACCGCAATACGTGCAGGCGGAAGCCCTCATGGTTTCGCATGACCTGCAGGATGTCCCGATTCTGAGCGATCGGACTCATCAGGCCAAGCGAAAGAAAAGCCTGGTGCCGCGGGTCAAGTTCGCGCCTGTTGATTTCGCGCAACCTCTCGAGCGAAGCATTGAGTCGTTGATAGGCCTGCTCTTCTTCAGGAGAGCGATCGTAGCTGTCGTACTGGCGCTTGTAGTCTTGATATGCGGTGCGATAGGCGTCGATGTCAGCGACCAGCGCCTCGCGTTCCGCCCGGTTTTGCTCGGTGCTCAGCAACAGGCTGTAGCCGTTGATGAGGTTGAGCAGTTCCACTTCCATGGACGCCAGGAGCTTGACCGCAGGCATCCGACGCTCGGCGACCTCATGGAACGACTGACCAATCTTGTTCAGGCTTAAGTAAGCGACAAATCCGCCCATCATGGACAGGGCCAGAATGAACCCGAGACCCGAAAGGATCTTGGTGCGAATCTTCAGATTACGTACGAAGGTCATTTTTTTGTGCGCCACGGATGGGACGGGCTTGCGGGCGAGAAATGTTAGGTCTCAACCCAGCGATATGCAAGCCGCTCGGGTCGATAATGATCTCAGGAGGCGCGGCGAGACGATCAGCGGGCGCAGAGGATGATGGGTTTGGTGCCGGGGGCGGGAATCGAACCCGCACTCTGTTGCCAGAACCGGATTTTGAGTCCGGCGCGTCTACCAGTTCCGCCACCCCGGCCGGAGCCTCCATTTTACGCCAACCAGTCCCGGATCGGTTGGGCGAATCGTTCGATGTCGACCAGAAAGGCGTCGTGCCCCTGGATCGAAGGCAGCGCCTCGAAGGTGACCTCCGAGCCGCTGGATTCCAGCGCGCCGGCCAGGTCGCGCTGCTGGTGAAGGGGGAACAGGATATCGGATTCGACCCCGACGACCAGGGCGTGGCCGGTAAAGCAGCGCCGGAAGAGGTTTTTCAAGGTTTCGTCGCTGTCGCAGGCGTCGAACAGGTCCATCGCCCGCGACAGGTAGAGATAGCTGCACGGGTCGAACTGGCCGACGAACTTGCGCGCGTGGGTCTCGAGGTAGGACTCGACGTCAAAGCGCATGCCGAACAGCGTCGATGGAAAGTAATCCTGGCGCTTGCGGCCGAAGCGCTGCTGCCATTCACCGGCGGATCGGTAGGTGATCATGCCGAGCTTGCGTGCCAGGCGCATGCCCACTTCCGGCCACTCGTCTTCGCTGTAGTCGCCGTTGTGGAAATTGCGGTCGGTGACGATGGCTTCGCGCTGCAAAGAGCGAATCGAGATCGCAAAAGGCGTGGCCGAGCAGGCGGTCGAGACCAGGCCCAGGCGCGCGGTGCTGCCGGGATACTGCTTGAGCCAGGCCAGCGCGGTGAATCCGCCCATCGACGGTCCGATGACCGCGTACAGCTTGCCGATCCCTAAATGGTCGGTGACCAGGCGCGTTGCCCGGGCGATGTCCTCGATGGCGAGCTCGGGAAAATTCAGGCGCCATGGCCGGCCGCTGGCAGGGTTGATGCTGGCCGGCCCGGTCGAGCCCTTGCACGAGCCCAGCGAATTGGCGCAGATGACAAAGAAACGGTCGGTATCGATCGGCTTGCCCGGGCCGATCATCTCCTCCCACCAGCCGGGCGCAGGATCGATAGGGGAGGCGGCCGCATGCGCCCCGGGGGACAGGCCGGTAAACAGCAGGATGGCGTTGTCGCGCGCCGAATTGAGCGTGCCCCAGGTCTCCCAGGCCACCCGGATAGCGGGCAGCTCGCCGCCGCGGTACATCAGGAAGGGCTCGTTGATGTCGAGATAATGCGTGGCCGGACCCATGCCCCCTTTATAACCGATGTGGCAAAAAAAATGCCATGCCCCGGCGGTCGAGGCATGGCAAACAAAGACACATTTGGAAAATGTGCTTTTTGGAGGAGATGGCTCCTAGAAGCGGAATCCGACCGCGGCAGAGACGACCATCGGGTCGATGTCGGCCTTGATCCGGCTGACGACTTCGCCATCGGCCGTCTGGGTCTTGATCTTCGCGTCCGCTTCGATCTGGATGTAGCGCAGATTGACGTTGAAAAACATCGTTTCGCTGAAGTCAAAGTCCGCGCCCAGCTGCAGCGCCAGGCCGAGCGAATCGTCGATCGACAGGCTGGACGGTCCGCCCAGGGCGCCGTCGAGGGTATCGGTGGCGTCTTCGCTGAAGAAGATGGTGTAGTTCAGGCCGATGCCGGCATACGGACGGAACGTTGCGTTCGGCGCGAAGTGATACTGCAGGCTGAGGGTCGGCGGCAGGTGCTTGGTTTCGCCCAGCTTGCCGGCACCGTCAAGAACCCCGGCCCCGTCGATATCGTGCTCGAACGGCCAGGAAGCCAGGACTTCGACACCGATATTGTCGGTGGCCATGTAGGTCAACTCAACGATCGGGCGGGTGTTGTTGCCGACGTCGATCTGGTAGCCGTCAAGCGTCGTGCCGCCAACGACGAGATCGCCGCTGTCGGTATCGGGACTGACGTAGCCTAAGCCGGCCCGAACCAGCCAGTCACCGGCCCCCTGGGCCATGACGTTGGCTGAAAACAGGCCGGCGACCGCGACGGTTGCTAGGGTGCGGATCATCATGACTCTCCTCTCTCCGTTGGTTTGCTGCGTATATGAGACAAAGCTTACGCTTGAGCGGGCTCAGGGGATTTGATCACGATCAAAAAATCGCGACCGATCGGCGACGTTTCGTGGCCGTCGGCCTGCTAGCCTGCTGCCATTGCATCTGAAGGATACGTATCCATGGCCAGACTCGGCTTGATCTTCGGCGACCAGCTCAATCTTGATCACGCCTTGCTCGATCACCTGGACCCGGCGGTCGACCGTCTGGTGATGGGCGAGCTGATCGAGGAGACCGAGTGCGTTCGCCATCACGGTCAGAAGATCGCGCTGATTTTCTCAGCCATGCGTCACTTCCGGGAAGAGCTGCGTGCGGAAGGATGGGCCGTGGACTACCACGAGTTTGACCCGGACAGCGAGATCCGCTCGTTCAGTGATCTGGTGCGCTCGGCCGTTGAGCAAGGATCCGTTAATGAGATCGTGGTCAGCTGGCCAGGCGAATGGCGGGTGCTTAAAGAAATACGGGTTTGGGAGCAGCAGCTGGGGATTTCGCTGACCGTGCTGCCGGACAGCCGTTTCCTGAACCCGCTGGCGGACTTCGAGTCTTGGGCCGAGGGTCGCAAGCAGCTGCGCATGGAGTACTTCTATCGCTTGATGCGCCGACGCACGGGTTTGCTGATGGACGGCGACGAGCCGGCGGGCGGCAGCTGGAACTTCGATGCCGACAACCGCAAGCGCTGGCGTGGAGATCCGCCCGCGGCCCGGCCGATGCGGTTCACGCCGGATACGGTCACCGAGGACGTGTTGGCGCTGGTCGACGAGCATATCCCGCATTTCGGTGATCTGGCGGGCTTTGACTACCCGGTCACGCGCGTCCAGGCGCGCCGGGCGCTGGCCCATTTCGTCTCCGGCGCGCTGCCGCATTTTGGTGATTTTCAGGATGCTTTGCCCGACGACGAGGACTACCTTTTCCACAGCCGGCTCTCGAGCAGCCTCAACCTGGGCTTGCTGTCGCCGAAGGAGGTCTGCGAGGCGGCCGAAAAGGCCTGGCAGGACGGTGCCGCTCCGCTCAACGCGGTCGAAGGATTCATCCGCCAGATCATCGGCTGGCGCGAATACATCCGCGGCATCTATTGGCTCAAGATGCCCGACTACGCCGATCAGAACAGCCTGGGTAACGACCAGCCGCTGCCGGCCTGGTACTGGACGGGGAAGACGCACATGCGCTGCCTGGAGCGCGCCATCGGAGCGACCCGCCGCAATGCCTATGCCCACCATATCCAGCGGTTGATGGTAACGGGCAATTTCGCCCTGCTGCTGGGCGTGGTCCCGAAAGAGATCTGCGAATGGTACCTGGCGGTTTACGCCGACGCCTACGACTGGGTCGAGTTACCCAACACGCTGGGGATGGTGATGCACGCCGACGGCGGCGTGCTGGCCTCCAAGCCTTATGCGGCCAGCGGCAAGTACATCCAGCGCATGGGCGATCACTGCGCCCGGTGCCGCTACCGCGTCGCCGACACCGTGGGCGAGTACGCCTGCCCGTTCAACGCGCTGTACTGGGATTTTCTGGTGCGCCATCGCGATCGCTTCGAGCCCAATCCGCGCATGAAGATGATGTATCGCAACGTCGACCGGATGGACGCCGGGCGGCTGGAGGACATCAAGAAGCGTGCTGGCGACATTCGCGCGCGGGTCGAGCACTTGTAGCCGAAGGTGGAGCGCGCGGGCTAACGGACTACAGGGGCTCTTTAAGCTGAGTCGTGCCGATGCCGCGTTCGGGCAGCAGCACTGGAATGCCGTCTTCGATGGCATAAACCACCTTGCCGTCGCGCGTGATCAGGGCGGCGTTCAGCGGCTGGGCTACCGGTTCGTCGTCGACAAACTGGATCTCGCCGGCGGCAATCGCCTCGTTGAGCTTCTTCAGCCTGCCGCGCGCCAGCGGCAGCAGCGGCTCGTGGCTGACCGGGCAGCACAGGATGTCGAGAAGATGATCAGGCAAGCTCATGGCGATAGTTTAACCGAGCGGCGCTGAAGATGCTGCAGCAGCGGCTGTAGGCCCTGCTTTTGCTGGCTGCCCCGGGTGGCGCCGGCCTGCTACCATAGCGCGCTTGACGATCTGGAGTAGACAGCATGCAGACCGGCCCAAGCGTGGGCGTGATCATGGGGTCGCAAAGCGACTGGGATACCATGCGTCACGCCAGCGAGATTCTGGCGGAACTGGACGTCGCTCACGAGTGCCGGGTGGTTTCGGCCCACCGCACGCCCGATGCCATGTTCGACTACGCCAGCGGCGCGTCCGAGCGCGGGCTCAAGGTCATCATCGCCGGCGCGGGCGGCGCCGCTCACTTGCCGGGCATGGTCGCCAGCAAGACGCATTTGCCGGTGCTTGGCGTGCCGGTGCAGTCGCGCACCCTCAACGGCCTGGACTCGCTGCTCTCGATCGTCCAGATGCCTGGCGGCATTCCGGTGGGCACCCTGGCCATCGGCAAGGCCGGAGCCAAAAACGCCGCGCTCCTCGCCGTAGCCATTCTGGCCGCGCACGATGGCGCGCTGGCCCAGCGCTATATCGCCTGGCGCGAGCGCCAGACCGAGCGCGTGCTGGCCAATCCAGTGCCAGGAGCCTGAAAGGGCGTGCACGTGGGAATCCTGGGCGCCGGACAGCTGGCGCGCATGATGGCCGAAGCCGGCGGCCCGCTGGGCCTGTCGTTTTCCTTCCTCGATCCCTCGCCCGATGCCTGCGCCGGCGAGCTGGGCCGGCTGCATGTCGGCCCGTGGGACGACCCGCTGGGACTGCAGGCGCTGGCCGAATGCGATCGCATCACCGCCGATTTCGAAAACGTTCCGGCCCAGGTGCTGGCGCAGCTGGCCGGGCGGGTGGCCGTGCGGCCGCCGGCGCGCGCTTTTGCCGCCGGTCAGGACCGGCTGGAAGAAAAGCAGCTGCTGCAAGCCCTGGGCATTCCCGTCGCGCCAGTCGCGGCCGTGCGCACCCGCCCGGATCTGCTGGCGGCGGTGGAACGGATCGGCCTACCCGCCGTCCTCAAGACCCGCCGCCTGGGCTATGACGGCAAGGGCCAGGCGGTGCTGACTTGCCACGAAGACCTGGAGCCGGCCTGGCAGAGACTGGGCGGCCAGGAGCTGATCCTGGAGGGCTGGATCGACTTCGACTTCGAGTGCGCCCAGACCGCCGTGCGCTCAGCCGGTGGCGAAGTGCGCTGCTATCCCTTGTCGCGGACGATCCATCGCGACGGCATTCTCCGCCTGGCCGCTGCCCCGGCCGGCATCAGCGAGGATCTGGCGGCGCAGGCGAAGACCGCGGTCACGACCCTGCTCGAGGAACTGGATTACGTCGGCTGCCTGACCCTGGAGCTGTTCGCGGCCGGATCTGAACTGATCGCCAACGAATACGCGCCGCGCCCGCATAACTCGGCCCACTGGACGATCGAGGGAGCAGTGACCAGCCAGTTCGAAAACCATTTGCGCGCCGTCTGCGACCTGCCCCTGGGCAGCACGGCCGCGCGCGGGGTGTCGCTGATGTTGAACTGGCTCGGCGCGATGCCAGAGCGCGAAAAGCTGCTGGCGGTGCCGGGGCTGGCCTGGCACGATTATCACAAGCAGGCGCGCCCGGGCCGCAAGGTCGGCCACGCCACGCTGGTGGCCGCCGATCGGGCGGCTCTGTCCGAGGCGCTAGTGACGCTCAAGCCGCTGCTGGATCGGGACACGGCTGGGCTGTTGCGCCGGCTCGGATAAGGTGGCTGGCCGGCAGCGAGGCGCGTGCGCTGTGCCCGCCCGATCCGGCAACAGCCAACACGCGCGCGACCACGCCGCAAGCCGATGCTTAGGAAAGCATCGAGCGCCCCCTAGACCGTGGCGGCAAATTTCTCGCGAACCAGGTCAGCGACGAGCTCGACGATCAGGTCGATCTGATCGTCGTCGACGATCAGCGGCGGCAGCAGGCGGATGACGTTGCCGCGGGTGATGTTGAGGACCAGGCCGCGCGCCATGGCAGCGTCCTTGAGTTCGCCGGCGGGCTGGCAAAGCTCGATGCCGACCATCAGCCCGCGGCCGCGGATATCGACGACCCCTTCGATGTCGGCCAGGGCCCCGCGCAGGCCCTCGAGCAGGCGCTCTCCGGCGCGTTCGGCGCGCGCCGGGATATCGTCTTCGGTCATGATCGCGAGCACCTCCAGCGCCACCCGGCAGGCCAGCGGGTTGCCGCCGAAGGTGGTGCCGTGAGCGCCGGGGGCGAGCAGGGCGGCGACGTGTTCACGGGCCAGGCAGGCGCCGATCGGAACGCCGTTGCCCAGCGCTTTGGCCAGCGTGATCACGTCCGGCAACAGGCCGCTTTCGTGCTGGAAGGCGAACCAGCGCCCGGTGCGGCCGATGCCGGCCTGGATCTCGTCGAGCATCAACAGCGCGTCGTGTCGGTCGCACAAGGCCCGCAGCGCGCCCAGGTAGCCGTCGGGCGGGACCCGG
>JBMCIV010000004.1:0-15072 GCA_048616735.1 Wenzhouxiangella sp.
GGGTCAGGTGTTTGGGCACGGTGAAGACCGCGTCCTCGGCGATCGAAAAAATCGTCGGTGTGACCGCAAACCCCATGGCGATGCCCACCACCAGGGCATTGCGCTGGTCATAGGTAATGCCGATATCGGTAAACCACTGGCGCATCGAGCCGTCGAAAAACCAGATTTCGATCAGCGGTGAAAGACCGACCATCAGCCAGGTCAGGCCGGCGATCACCGGCAGCAAGAAAACAGCCTCCCACCCCGGCGGAACACGGTTGCGTACCTGTCGCGGTAGCCGCGAGAACAAATAGGCTACCAGCAAAAAGGCCAGCGGCAGGCCGACCAGCACGGTAAAGACCACCGGAATGTGGTTTTCGATGAACGGCGCCAGCCACAGCCCGGCCAGAAAACCGAGGATCACGGTGGGCAGGGCTTCCATGACCTCGATCGTGGGCTTGACGAAACCGCGCAGGCGAGGCGACATGAAATAGGCGGTGTAAATCGCCCCGGAAATGGCCAGCGGCATGGCGAACAGCATGGCGAAAAAAGCCGCCTTGAGGGTGCCGATCGTCAGCGGGATCATCGAGTACTTGGGCTCGAAAGCGTCTGAACCCGAGGACGCCTGCCAGACGTATTCAGGGTCCGAGCGGCCTTCGTACCAGACCTTGCCCCATAGCGCTTTGAGCGAATACTCGGGATGCTCGTTCCAGACGCTGAAGCCGTGCATCCGACCCTGGTCGTCCTGGGCGATGACGTGGTTGTTGACCGGCGAGACGGCCACGGCGGTGAGCGGACGATCGCTGACCTGTTTCAGGTACAGCGTGCGCGCCGAGGTGCCGTAGTGGATGCCAAGACCGCCGCTGTCGTCCACGGCCACAAAGCCCTTTCTGCTGTATTCCGGCTGGATCGCGGTGATCGCGCCGTCGTGGCGCGAAAACTCCCGGGCCTGCTCGAGGAAGAAGATATTGTCTTCGGCATCTTCGCTCTCGTCGCGCACCAAAAACCACTGCGCAAGCCGGCCGCTTGAGGTACCAACGACAAAAGAAAACGTGCCGTTGAGAAACTGCATCGCGGTGATCTGCTCGCCTGCCTCGGCAGCGGTCTGGCGATCACGCAGTACGGCTTCGGTCGGCCTGGAGATATCCCAATAGATGAGATTGCCCTGCTGGCCGGCCCCGATCAGGGTCCAGAGATTGGCGCTGAGCTGCAGGTGCTCGACCGGCTCGAGCAGGGTCGGCAGCTCGTGGGCGCGCCGCTCGATCTGCTGATCCCCGGTCATGAAATTGGTCTTGACCTGGTAGCGTACGAACAGCATGCGCCCATCGGCGGTCTGGGCGGCCACGCCGATGTCGTCGCGCGCTGCCTGTACGGCAATCGCAGTCAGCGCGACGCCGTCTTCATCGACCACCACCGGCGCTTCACCGACCGGAAAAACCGGCGCCGGGGCGACGACCCGAACGCCCTCCTCGGGAAACTGCAGTTCGAATTCGTGATCGACTACGATGGCGGTTCCGTCGGACAGGCCGAAGACCGTGCGCCGGGATCTGGGTTCCCCGTTGCCGAAGCTGGTCACGCTGACCCCCGGCGGAATATCCAGCTCGATCTCATCGAGCACGATCCCGGTGTCGCGTTCCAGGTAAAACAGGCGGCCCGAGGCGCTGTAGCGCATCACGATCTCGCCGTAGCGCTCCAGCCCCAGCAATGGCGTTTCCTCGCTCATGCCAGCCGGCAGTTCGTAGGAATAGGCGGGCTCCACGCTCGCGCCGCGCAACAGCGGAAAGACTTCGCTGAACAGGTAGACGAAAATCAGGGCCAGGGCGATGACCACGCCGCCGCCGCCGGCGCGCACCATCCAGCGAGCAGCCCCATCGGCCAGATAGCGCCGGCGGCGGCGACGAGCCATGGCCTCCCGGGAAGGCAGGTAGGATGAGTCGCTCAAGGCTTCAGTGGTGCCGTTTACGGAGTTGTTCATTGTCTGCCAGAAAGCTCGGAATGTCCAACCGCCCGACCTGATGCGCAACAGCCCCGGAAGACCGGGGCTGTTGCTGGCAGGCGCGATTTGGCCGCGAAGAATCGGGCGAGGATCAGATCCCCAGCTCGTTTCGGATCCGCTCCGCGGCCGGGGCCGGCAGCGGGATGTAGCCGTCGCGCACCACCACTTCCTGGCCCTGTTTGGAGAGCACCATGCGGAAGAATTCCCGCTCCAGGGGCGACAGCTCGCGATTCGGGTGCTTGTTGACGTAGACGATCAGCATGCGCGCCAGCGGGTATTCACCGGTGGCCGCGTTGGCGGCATTGGGCGCATAGCAGGTCTCCGCGCCGACCGGCGCCAGCTCGATGGCCTTGACGCCCGAGGTGATGTAGCCGATACCCGAATAGCCGATGCCGTTGAGCGATTCGGTGACACCCTGAACGACCGAGGCCGAGCCGGGCTGCTCGTTGATGGAGGGCTTGAAGTCACCGCCGCACAGGGCGTTGTCCTTGAAAAAGCCGTAGGTGCCCGACACCGCGTTGCGGCTGTAGAGCGCGATATCGCGATTGGCCCAGGCCCCGGATAGCCCGAGCTCGCCCCAGCGGGTGATATCGTCGGCAGCGCCGCAGCGACGGCCGACGGAAAATACCGCATCGACTTCTTCTAGCGTCATGCATTCGATGGGGTTGTCCTTGTTGACGTAGACCGCCAGCACGTCGATGGCGGTACCCACCATGGTCGGCGGATAGCCGTGGCTGTCTTCGAAGGCCTGGATTTCCGACGAGCGCATCGGCCGGCTCATGGGGCCGAAATTGGCCGTGCCTTCGGTCAGCGCCGGCGGCGCGGTGGACGATCCGGCGCCCTGGATCTGGATGTTGACGTTCGGGTAAAAGTCCTGAAACTCTTCGGCCCAAAGGGTCATGAGATTATTCAGCGTGTCCGAGCCGATGGAGGTCAGGTTGCCGGAGATACCGGAAACCGGCTCATACTCGGGCAGATCGGGGTCGACCTCGGCAAAGACCGAGCCGGCGGCCAGTACGGCGCCGACGGCTCCGGCGGTGCAGAGTTTTCGAAACATTTATTGGCTCCTTCCAGGCAGGTAACGGGGCTAGAAACAATCTACGGCCAAGCATATTGATCGTCAATGACAGACTGATTACAGTGCTGACCCGGGCTTGAGGCGGGCGAGGGATCAGCTCAGCGCCATCTGAGGCTCTGCAACGACGCCTACCCGAGCCGCCGGAAAATGGCAGCGGAACGTGCTGCCCTGCCCGGGCGTGGACTCGACCTCAAGGCGGGCGCCGTGGCGCTGGAGCACGTGCTTGACGATGGCCAGGCCCAGTCCGGTACCGCCTTTGCTGCGGCTGCGCGCGCTGTCGATGCGATAAAAGCGCTGGGTGATGAACGGCAGATGACGCTCCTCGATCCCGATCCCGCCATCGGCGACTTCGAACACCGCCCCACCCTCATCGTCGCGCGACCAGCTCACCTCGATTCGCCCCCCGGCGGGGGTGTAGCGAATCGCGTTGAGCACCAGGTTCGAAAAAGCGCTGTAGAGCTCGTTTTCGGCGCCAAGCAGGCTCACCGGTTCGCACCGGCTGAGCTCCAGGTCGTGATCGGCATTGTCATGGAGCCGGGCATCGTCGACGATGCGCCGAACCATAGCGGGCACCGACACCGACTGATCGCCGGCCTGCTCGTCATCGGTTTCCAGGCGCGACAGCTCCAGCAGATCCTCGACCAGCGACGTCATGCGCCGCGTTTGCCGCTGCATTTCCTGCAGCGGTTCCTGCCACTCGCCGGTCAACGGACCGTCTTCGGCCAGGCTTTCGAGGTAGCCCGAAAGCACCGTCAGCGGGGAGCGCAGTTCGTGCGAGGCGTTGGCGACGAAATCCCGGCGCATCGCCTGCAGGCCGAGCATCTTGGTGACATCGCGAAACAGGGCGAGGTACTGGTTGGAGCCATAAGGAATCAGCCGCGCTGAAAGGCTGCGCGTCTCGTCGGCCGGCGAGCGGATGATGATCGGGTCGTCATACACCCTGGCCTCCAGGTAGGCCGCCAGGCCGGGGCTTCGCACCAGGTTGGCCAGCGGCTGACCCAGATCGCGCTTGGACGACAGGCTGAGCAGCCGTTCGGCCGCGCTGTTGAACCACAGCATGCGATGATCACCGTCGAGCACCAGCGAGCCATCGGGCATGGCGGCGGTCGACTCCCTGAATTCGCGGATGACCCGGGCCAGGCGCTTTTTGCGCTTGTAGTAGCGCTTCTGCAGACGAAAATAGTCATCGAACACCTCGCCCCAGATACCCCAGGATTCCGGCGGATTGCGCTGCCGGCCGCTGCCCAGCCAGCGCTCGAGCTTGCGCAGCTGCCAGAAGTGGCGCCCGAGCAGCGCCAGCAGCGCCGCGCTCAGCCACCAGCCTGCCCCACCGAGCAGCCAGCCGCCGAGCAGCGCCAGCGCCAGCAGGCCGGCCAGGTAGTACGCCTCGGCAGCCCAGGCCTTGCGCATCATCGGCGGCCCCAGCTGCAGAACCGGTCGCCGACCCGGTCCATCAGGCCCGAACCCGGGTAGAAAAACGATAGCCGGCGCCGCGCACGGTCTGCACGAAGCGATCCTTGCGGTAGGGCTTGAGCACCTTGCGCAGGCGCAGGATATGGACATCGACGGTGCGCTCTTCGACATACACGCCGCCGCCCCAGACGTGATCGAGCAGCTGGGCGCGCGAGTAGACCCGGTCAGGATGCGACATGAAGAACTTCAGCAGACGATATTCGGTCGGGCCCAGATCCAGCGGCTCGTTGTCGGCGAACACGCGGTGGCTGGCGACGTTGAGCACCAGCCCGTCGGCGCTGACTTCATCGTCACCGTCGGCCGGCGACGCCCGGCGCAGCACGGCGCGAATCCGGGCGATCAGCTCACGCGCGGCGAACGGCTTGGTGATGTAGTCATCCGCGCCGCTGTCGAAACCTCGGATCTTGTCGTCTTCCATGCTGCGCGCGGTCAGCATGATCACCGGCAGGTCGCGGGTTAGCCCGTCGCGGCGCAGGGCGCGGGCGAATTCCGGGCCGCTCATGTCGGGCAGCATCCAGTCGAGCAGGACCAGGTCCGGGCGCTGATCGGCTAGGGCCACCCGGGCCGACTGACAGTCCTCGGCTTCGATCGTTTCGAACCCGGCCCGCGAGAGGTTGAATGCCACCATGCGGCGAATGGCTTCGTCATCTTCGACCAGCAGTATGCGCTGCACGGCGCTTCCTTTTTTCGCAGACTTCCTCATCGCTTATTGCATCAAGTCAATATGACAGCTCCATGAAGCGCCGGCCGCTCAGCCGCGGTAGCGCGCCAGCGCCGCTTCGAGCGCGCGCTCGATCGCCGAGCGCAGAAAATCCGGAGCCAGCACTTCGACATCGTCCCCGTAGCGCAGGATTTCCATCTTAAGCTCGCGATCCTGGCCGAAAGGCAGCTCGAGTTCATAGCTGCCGTCGCTCTGCCAGCGGCCGCGCTGGTCGGGGTGCCACATTTCCTCGGCCGCCCAGCGCGCCGCCTCGGGGCTGAAGCGCAGGGTCGCCAGGTGTTCGGCCGGGCCGGAAAAAATGCCGAAAGCGGCATCGAGCTGACGCCCGATCAGCTCGGGATCGACCTCGCGCGCGGCATCGTCCAGGCGCTTGAGCGAGCGAATACGCTCCAGCGAAAAACTGCGCAGGCCCTCGGCGCGATGGCACCAGGCATCCAGGTACCAGCGATCGCGGTAGCTGGTCAGGCGCTGCGGAGAGACCTCGCGCGAGCTGAGGTCGTCGCGCCGGCGGCCGTGATACTCGATGCGCAGGCGCCAGCGCCCGAACAAGGCGGCCAGCACGTCTTCAAACAGCGCGCCGGGCACCGGCCGGCCGGCATCCTTGCGGATATGAATGCGCTCCGGCTGGGCGGAAAAATCCAGGCCCTGCTGATCCAGCAGCTGGTTGATTCGCTCCTGCACCCCCAGCAGTTCGCCCTCAAGCAGGCCGGGCTGCACATTGGCCAGAACGTGACGCGCGATCAGCAGCGCCTGCAGCTCGTCCGGGCTGATCCACAGCCCGGGCAGCTCGAAATGGCCGGCCAGGCTTCGATCGTAAAAGAACCCGCGGCCGTTCTCGTCCTGCTCCAGGGGTGCGCCCAGGCGGTCGCGCAGCTCGGCGATCAGCCGGTACAGCGTCGCCTGACTGCAGCCCAGCTCTTCCATCAGCACCTGCCGCGAAACCGGCGCGCGCCGCTGGCGCAGGATGTCGTGGAGATGATAGAGGCGCTCGCGACGCGACATCGGGCCGTCAGCCGCCGGCAGCCCGGCAGATCCTGCAGCGCCCGTAGATTTCGAGCACCTGGTGGCGCGCGCGAAACCCGTGCTCGCGAGCGGCCTCGTCCAGGGCGTCAATGAGGCTGAGATCGTGGACTTCGGTGACCGTATGGCAGCGCTCGCAGATCAAAAACTGGCCCTGGTGCTGATGATCCGGGTGAAGGCAGCTGACGAAGGCATTGAGCGTTTCCAGGCGATGGATGAAGTGGTTCTCCAGCAGGAAATCCAGCGCCCGGTAGACGGTGGGTGGCGCCGCACCCGGGCGTTCGCGCTTGAGCTCGTCGAGCAGATCGTAAGCCTTGACCGGGCCCTCGGCGGCCAGAATCATTTCCAGCACCCGGCGCCGCGTCGCGGTCAGGCGCAGCCCCTGGGCGCGACACTGACGCTCGACCTGCGCAATCACCTGCTCGGCGTTCATGGATTCGAGTGTAGCAGTTGTGACCGGCGCCTCAGGCATTGGCGGCCCGGTTGGCGATCCAGGCCAGCGCCTGCTCGATTCGTGCCAGCGCCCGCTTGCGCCCGACCAGCCACAGCGTCTGATCGATCCCCGGCGACTGACCGTGCCCCATCAGCGCCACGCGCAGCGGCATGCCGATCTTGCCGAAGCCGATATCCAGCGCCTCGGCGGTTTCGTGCACGGCCGCCTGCAGCGCCTCCGGCGACCAGTCCGGCAACTGTTCCAGGCGCTGCTGCAAAGCGCGTAGCGGCTCGGCCGCAACCGGGCGCAGGTGCTTCTTGGCGGCGCCTGTATCGTAGCTGTCGAAGTCAAGATAAAACGGCCGGCTGTGCTCGACCAGCTCGACCACGGTATCGAAGCGCTCGGCCTGCACGCCGAGCAGATCTTTCAGATGCGGCCCGGCCGCCGAATTCAGCCCGGCGCGCTCCATGTGCCAGGCCACTTCGGCCACCGCCTGGTCGCGGTCGCCTTCGCGCAGATAGTGCTGGTTGAGCCACTTGAGCTTTTCGGTATCAAAGCGCGAGGCCTTGCGGTTGACGTCCTCGATCCGGAACAGCGCCTCCAGCTCGCGGCGCGAGAAGACTTCCTGGTCGCCGTGCGACCAGCCCAGGCGGGCCAGGTAGTTGACCATCGCATCGGGCAGATAGCCCAGTTCGCGCCAGGCCATCACCCCGACCGCACCGTGGCGCTTGGACAGGCGCTGGCCGTCATCGCCGAGGATCATCGGCACGTGGGCAAATTCCGGCGGCTCGGCTGCGAGGGCGCGGTACAGATTGATCTGGCGCGGGGTGTTGTTGATGTGATCGTCACCGCGAATGACCAGATTGATGTCCATGTCCAGATCGTCGACCACGACGGCGAAATTGTAGGTCGGCGTGCGGTCGGCGCGCGCGATGACCAGGTCGTCGAGTTCGGCGTTGGCGATTTCGATCCGGCCGCGCACCCGATCCTCGAACGCCACCGTTCCCTGATCCGGGTTGCGAAACCGAATCACCGGCTCGACCCCCTTCGGGACGTCTTGTCGATCGCGGCAGCGGCCGTCGTAGCGCGGCTTCGCGCCCGCGGCCATGGCTGCAGCGCGCAGGCCCTCCAGCCGCTCGCGCGAGCAGTAACAGCGATAGGCCAGACCGGCCTCGAGCAGCTGATCGATCACTTCCCGATAGCGGTCCAGGCGCCGGCTCTGGTAAAAAGGGCCCTCGTCGTAGTCCAGGCCCAGCCAGGCCATTCCGTCGAGGATGGCCTGCACCGAGGCCGCGGTGGAACGCTCGCGGTCGGTGTCTTCAATGCGCAGGACAAAAGCCCCTCCGGTGGCCCGGGCGGCGAGCTGGCAGAACAGCGCCGTGCGCGCCCCGCCAATATGAAGAAACCCCGTTGGCGAAGGGGCAAAACGGGTGCGGATCGGGGCCGAAGGCTTGGTCATGGGGTCAGTCTTGTGAAAAAAATCCCTTTATTTTAGCGCATCGTCATCACAGCGAAAAATGGCCAGATCAGCTATAACGTTTGGCCAAGGCCCGGCGATCGCCGTCACGCAGGGCGGCGCCGGAATCGCTACCCCACCGCCAGGGAATCCATCTTGTCAGAGCCGCTCGCAAGCCCGCCCAACGATACCGGCCAGCAAAGACCGCGCCGGCGCTGGCGACCGCGCTGGCCGGGACCGGAGAGGCTGCTGCTGGGGCTCGTCATCGTGCTGTTCGGCGTGTCCGGCAGCAGCGGACTGACCTTTGTCGACAAGGTTCAGGCGCGCGGCACCCTGGTCATGCTCACGCTCAACGGCGCGAGCACCTACTACGTCGGCGCTGACGGCGAGACCGGCTTTGAATACGATCTGGCGCAGCATTTCGCCGACCACGTCGGGGTGCCGTTGGAGATCATCCCGGTCGATGCCATCGGCGACCTGATCCCGACCCTGGAAGACGGGCGCGGCGACTTCATCGCCGCCAACTTGAGCCGCACCCCGGCGCGCATGGATACGCTTCGCTTCGGGCCGACCTACGAACAGGTGCGCCCGGTGGTGGTCTATCGACGCGGCAGCCGACGCCCGGCCGATCTCGACGACCTGAGCGGGGATGAACTGGTGGTCCCGGCCGGCACCAGCTATGCCCCCTGGCTGGCAAACAACTATCCTGCCGTGAACTGGCGCGAGGAGCCGGATGCCAGCGTGGAGGACCTGCTCGATGCCGTCAGCGGCGAGACCATCCGCTACACCATCCTCGACTCCAACGTTTTCGAATTGAATCGGCGCTTCTTCCCCGCCGTGCGCAAGGCCTTCGAGCTGCCGCTCACGCAGGAACTGGCCTGGGCCACCCGGCGCCGGGACGACGATACCCTGGCTCAGGCGATGCGCGAATTTTTCCACCAGGCCGACAGCAACGGCGTCCTGGCCGACATCCGCCAGCGTCACTACGATCATCTCGACACCTACGAGCCGGTCGGCACCTTCACCTTCATGCGCCAGGTTCGCGACCGGCTTCCCCGGCTGCGTCCCTGGTTTGAGGAGGCGGCCGAGCAAACCGGTCTGGACTGGCGCCTGCTGGCGGCCGTGGGGTATCAGGAATCGCACTGGGATCCGCAGGCGGTCTCGCGCACCGGCGTGCGCGGGGTGATGATGCTGACCCAGCGCACCGCGCGCCAGCTGGGGGTGGAAGATCGCCTGGATCCGGCCCAGAGCATCCACGGCGGCGCGCGCTACCTGGTCACGATGCTCAACCGGGTACCTGAGCGCATTGAGCAGCCGGACCGGCTGTGGCTGGCGCTGGCGGCCTACAACATCGGTTATGGCCATCTGGAAGACGCGCGCGTGCTGACCGAGCGCCAGGGCGGCGACCCGGATCGCTGGCTGGACGTGCGCGAGCACCTGCCCTTGCTGACCCAGGAGCGCTGGCACCGCCAGACCCGCTTCGGCTACGCGCGCGGCTACGAGCCGGTGCACTTCGTGGAAAACGTGCGCACCTTTTTCGAGATCCTGTCGTGGATGGAAGGCCGCGAACACCCGCTGCTGGCCGAGGCCGGCAATCCGGATAACACACAGCCCTGAGCCGGCCCCCGCTCGGGTCAGGCGCGATCGCGCTCCAGCCAAAGGCATCGGCCGGCCGCAGCGGCGATGGCGTCCAGGCGCTGGTTGTGGGCGGCGATTTCCGCGGCACTGGGGCAAATCGCCACCAGCGCCGATCGGTCGATCCGGGCATTTTCCTGGCCCGCGATTTCGAGCGACGGGCTTGCCGCCAACTCCAGGCCCAGCGCCACCTGGCCACCGGTCATGGCCAGGTAAACCTCGGCCAGCAGCTCGGCATCGAGCAGCGCGCCGTGCAGGTCGCGACGCGAGTTGTCGATCTCGTAGCGCTTGCACAGCGCATCCAGGCTGACCCGCTGCCCCGGATGCAGTTCGCGCGCCAGAACGACGGTATCGAGCACCGAGGCGACCTGCTCGATCCGCACCGGTTCGCTGCCGCCCAGCCGCGCCAGTTCGGCGTTGAGGAAGCCGACGTCGAACGGGGCGTTGTGGATGATCAGTTCGGCGTCGCGGATGAACGCCAGAAAGTCCTCGGCGATATCGCCAAAGCGCGGCTTGTCGGCCAGAAAATCATCGGTGATGCCGTGCACGTGCAGCGCACCGGTCTCGACCGCCCGCTCGGGATTGAGGTAGACGTGATAATGGCGTTCGGTGATCCGCCGGTCGTTGATTTCCAGGCAGCCGATCTCGATGATGCGGTGACCGTCGGCGTGCTCGAGTCCGGTGGTTTCGGTGTCCAGAACGATTTGACGCACTTTTGCTCCTTGAATCCTGAAATCAGGGTCCCGGCCTGATCCGCCGGGCCGCCGCGCTGGCCAGCTGATCCGCGCGCTCGTTTTCCGGGTGCCCGCTGTGGCCTTTGACCCAGGCCCATTGCACCTGATGCCGGGCAACGGCAAGATCCAGCCGCTGCCAGAGATCGACGTTTTTGACCGGCTTTTTCGCCGCGGTTTTCCAGCCGTTGCGTTTCCACTGGCGCATCCACTCGCTGATGCCCTTGCGCACGTACTGCGAGTCGGTGGTGACCAGAACCTCGCAGGGGCGCTTAAGCGCTTCCAGCGCCTGGATGGCGGCCATCAGCTCCATGCGGTTGTTGGTTGTCGCCGCCTCGCCGCCGGACAGCTCGCGCTCGGTTCCGTTCCAGCGCAGCAAGGCGCCCCAGCCGCCTGGACCCGGGTTGCCGAGACAGGCGCCGTCGGTCCATACCCGCACCGGCTCGCTCATGCCGCGCGGCACTGGCTTGCCGCGGAGGGCGCCACGGCAAAGCGCGGCTCGCGGAACTTCAGTCGCCGGATGCGCGCCGGGCGCGAAGGCTTGCGCGCCAGCAGCGCCAGAATCGGCGTCAGGCCCGGCACCAGTCCTTGCCAGAAATTGCGGCCCGGCGTGCCCAGAGCGAGCTGGCGGCGCGCGTGCAGCATCTGAAACTGCGGCCAGCTGGGCAGCCACAGCGCCTGCCGGCCCAGCTCCCGCCAGGCTGCAGGGTGCCAGGGATTGGCGGTCACCGAGATCAGCCAGCCGCCGGGCCGCAGCACCCGCAGCGCTTCGTCCAGCGGGTCACAGGGACGTCCCGGCTGCCAGGCGTGGCGCAGGATGATCGCCGGCACGGACTCACTATCGAGCGGCAGCGCGTCGAGCGGTGAGCGGAACGGCCAGCAGCAGCCCTGAGCGTTGAACAGAACGCGGCAGCGTTTCAGTCCGAGCTCCGGCGAGGGACTGGTCACCGGGGCAAGCTCAAGCACCCACTCGGCCGACTCGCCGGCCAGCAGCGCCTCGACCAGGCGGCTTTCGGCGGATTGCAGGGCGACGAAGGGGCTAGGTTTCGCGGGCACGATAAGATGGACTGAAAAGACCGTCGAGAGCATACCAGAAGGAGGCAAAGATGCCGCTGCAGATCCAGGCCGTTCCCGCGTTCGAAACCAACTACATCTGGGCCCTGCACGACCAGGCCCGCTGCGCCATCGTCGACCCGGGCTGCGCAAGCCAGGCGCTGGCGTTTCTCGACCGGCACGGGCTGAGCCTGTGCGCCCTGCTGCTGACCCACCACCACGCCGACCACATCGGCGGCGTCGACGAACTGCTGGCGCGGCAGAGCGTGCCGGTTTGGGGACCGAAAGACCCGCGCATACCGCAGATTGATCACCCGGTCGCGGAAGGTGATCGGGCCGAAGTACCCGAACTGGGGCTGAGCTTCGAGGTGCTGGAGACGCCGGGACACACCCGCAGCCACATCGTTTTTCACGACCATGCCCGCCTGCTGGCCGGCGACACGCTGTTCTCGGCCGGCTGCGGCCGCCTGTTCGAAGGCACGCCGGAACAGATGCAGCGCTCGCTCGACAAGCTCGGCCCGCTGGCCGACCGGACCGAAGTCTACTGCGCCCACGAATACACCCGCGACAACTGCCGCTTTGCGCTGGAGGTTGAACCCGACAACAGCGCCCTGCAGGAATGGTCGGCCGAAGTCGAGCGGCGGCGCGCGGACGATCGCATCACCCTGCCGGTGCGCCTGGGTCACGAACGCGCCGTCAACCCTTTCCTGCGCACGCGCGAGGCGGCGGTGATCGAAGCCGCCAATCGGCGCGAACCGGGCACCGGCGACGATCCGGCGGCCGTGTTCGGCGTCATCCGGCGCTGGAAGGACGCTTTCCAGTAGGCCGGGAAACTTCGTAAACCACGGCTGCGGTATACTCTATCGCTTGATCGCGATAGAAGGATAAGCTCATCAATCTCGAGCTGATCAATCGCCACTGCACGCTGCTGGCCGATGCCACCCGACTGCGCCTGCTGGCGCTGCTGGAGGGTGAGGAACTGACCGTCGCCGAGCTGGCCCAGGCCACCCGGCTGGCCCAGCCGCGGGTTTCGACCCACCTGGCGCGCCTGCGCGAGGCGGGCCTGGTGGCCGACCGGCGGGACGGCGTTTCGGTCTATTACCGCCTGGCCGCGGTGGCAGACCAGCCCGAACTGCACCGTCTGTGGCAACTGTTTCGGACCGAACTTGACGATGCCCTGATCAGCGAGGATGCCGAGCGCCTGCCCGACGTGCTGCTGCAGCGCGGCAGCGGCCGCAGCTGGCCCGACGCGGTCGCCGGTGACATGGAGCGGCGCTACTCGCCAGGGCGCAGCTGGGAAGCCACCGCGCGGGCGCTGGTCCAGCTGCTCGCGCCCGGCCGGGTGCTCGACATCGCCTCCGGCGACGGCGTCATGGGCGAACTGCTGGCCGGACGCGCCGAGCGTATCGACTGCATCGACGTGTCGGAAAAAGTGGTCGCGGCCGGCCGCGAACGCGTGACCGGGCTGGAGCACGTCCACTTTCATCGCGGCGACATGCATGCCCTGCCCTTCGCCGAGCAATCCTTCGATACCGTGCTGCTGCTGCACGCCCTGACCTACAGCCATCAGCCAAAGCTTGCGCTGAGCGAAGCCGGGCGGGTACTCGCCAAGGGCGGCAAGCTGCTGGTCGCGACCCTGTACCAGCACCGCTACCGCGAACCGGTGCGCGCCTACGGTCACGTCAATACCGGGTTCGCCCCGCAGCAGCTCAGGGCCATGGTCGATGAAACCGGCTTAGCGACCCGGTTCTGCGACATCACCTCGGTCGAGCGGCGGACCCCGCACTTCAAGATCATCACTCTTCTGGCAGATAAATCATGACGCTTGACTGGTACAACCCCGAACGCGTGCAGCAGCTTCAGTCCGCCCTGGCCGAGCGCATCCTGCTGCTCGACGGCGCCATGGGCACCATGATCCAGGCCGCCGGCCTGGACGAGGACGACTACCGCGGCCAGCGCTTCGCCGATCACACCGACGACCTCAAGGGCAACAACGACCTGCTGACCCTGACCCGGCCGGATCTGATCAGCGACATCCACCGCCGCTTTCTGGCCGTTGGCTGCGACCTGGTCGAGACCAACACCTTCAACGCCAACCGCATCAGCCAGGCCGACTACGCGCTGGAGGACGCGTCGGAAGAAATCAACCGGGTCGCGGCAGAACTTGCCCGGCAGGCCTGCGCCGAATTCGAGGCCGAAGACCCGGCCCGGCCGCGTTTTGCGGTCGGCATCCTCGGCCCGACCAACCGCACCGCCTCGATCTCGCCGGACGTCTCCAATCCCGGCTACCGGGCCGTGACCTTTGACGACCTGGTGCTGGCCTATCGCGAAGCCACCCGCGGCCTGCTCGACGGCGGGGCCGATGCGATCATGATCGAGACCGTGTTCGATACCCTCAACGCCAAGGCCGCCGTGTTCGCCGTCGAGGAAGAATTCGAAGCGCGCGCGGCCCGCTGGCCGCTGATGATTTCCGGCACCATCACCGATGCCAGCGGACGCACGCTCTCCGGGCAGACGCCGGAAGCCTTCTACTACTCGGTCGCGCACGCCCAGCCGTTTTCGGTCGGCTTCAACTGTGCGCTCGGCGCCGACCAGCTCAAGGCCCACGTTCGGGCGCTGAGCCGGATCGCGGCCACGCGCGTCAGCGCCCACCCCAACGCCGGGCTGCCGAACGAGTTCGGCGAGTACGACGACACGCCGGAGAACATGGCCAAAGTCATTCGCGGTTATGCCGAGGAAGGCCTGGTCAACATCATCGGCGGCTGCTGCGGTACCACCCCGGCCCACCTGGCCGCCATTGCCGAAGTGGTTCGCGGCTTTTCCCCGAGAAAACAGCCACAGGCGCGGGCGGCATGAGCCAGGGCGACAGCACGCAAAAACGCCTCACCCGCTTAAGCGGCCTGGAGCCGCTGGTGATCACGCCGGAGCTGGGCTTTGTCAACATCGGCGAGCGCACCAACGTCACCGGCTCGGCGCGCTTCAAGAAGCTGATCCTCGACGAGCGCTACGACGAGGCCGTCGAGGTTGCCCTGCAGCAGGTGGAAAACGGCGCCCAGATCATCGATGTCAACATGGACGAAGGCATGCTCGACGCCGAGCACGCCATGGTCACCTTCCTTAACCTGATCGCCGCCGAGCCCGATATCGCGCGCGTCCCGATCATGATCGACTCCTCCAAGTTCAGCGTCATCGAGGCCGGCCTGAAATGCCTGCAGGGCAAGGGTGTGGTCAACTCGATCAGCCTGAAAGAAGGCGAGGCGTCTTTTCTTGAACAGGCCCGGCGCATCAGTCGCTACGGCGCCGCGGTGGTGGTCATGGCGTTCGACGAAACCGGCCAGGCCGACAGCGCCGAGCGCATGCTCGAGTGTTTGTCGCGCGCGTACCGCTTACTGACCGAACAGGCCGGCTTTGCGCCCGAAGACATCATCTTCGATCCCAATATCTTCCCGGTCGCCACCGGCATCGAAGAGCACGACAACTACTCGGTCGAGTTCATC
>JBMCIV010000005.1:0-14779 GCA_048616735.1 Wenzhouxiangella sp.
GCTGGTTCTTGGGGCACGCGAAGCTGCAGCTGGCGCAAGCCTGGCCGGCAGAGCAGGCGGGCGCAGAAACCACCGTCAGCGGGCGCATCGTCGGCCTGCCCGAGCGCCGGGGCGACCGGCTGCGGTTTGTGCTGGTACCCGAGGCGGCCTCGGCCGCCGCGCTGCCCGAGCGCATCCAGGTCAGCTGGTATCGTCCGCGTGAGTACCTGCGTCCCGGCGAAACATGGCGCTTCGAGCTGCGCCTGTATCCGCCCGAGGGGCGCTTGAATCCGGGCGCTTTCGACCTGACGCGACACCTGTGGTCGCTGGGTATCGGCGCGACCGCTTCGGTATCGGGACAGGCCCGGCGGCTGGCAGAGCCCGGCTGGCGGGGCGCCGTGGACCGCCAGCGCCAGCGCCTGGGCGAGCGCCTGCAGGCTGAAACCACCGATCTGGACCATGCCGCTTTGATGCGCGCCCTGGGGCTGGCCGACCGCAGCGCCATCGGGCCGCAGCTGCGCGACCTGCTGCAGCGCACGGGCACCGCGCACCTGCTGGCCATTTCCGGCCTTCACGTCGGCATGGTCGCCGGTCTGGCGGGCTTTCTCGGCGGCTGGCTGCTGAGTCCGCTGCTGCTGCTCAACGCCGGTCTGGACCGCCGCCGCCTGGCCGTGATCACGGGCCTGGTGGCCGCTTTGGGCTACGCCTGGCTGGCGGGTTTCACCCTGCCGACCGTGCGCGCGCTGATCATGCTGGCGGTGGCGGCGGCCGCGCTCTCGCTGCGCCGCGGCGTGCAGCCGGCCCACGCGCTGCTGCTGGCGCTGCTGGCGGTGCTGCTGCTCGACCCCATGGCGCCGCTGGCGACCGGCTTCTGGCTGTCGTTCAGTGCGGTTGCGGTTCTGATCTGGGCGTTTGCGTGGCGACCGGCGCGCGGCGGTCAGGGCTGGCTGCGCGGCCTGGTGCTGGCGCAGCTGGTGATCGGCATCGGCCTGTTGCCGCTCAACATCGGCGTGTTTCAGCAGTCGATTCCCGGCGCCTTGCCGGCCAACCTCGTCGCGATCCCGCTGGTGGGGCTGTGGATTTTGCCGCTGTTGCTGTCAACCGTGTTGGCGATGCTGCTGGGATTGCCGGCCGATTGGCTGATCGCGGCCACGGAGCCGGGTTTGCAGCTGCTGCTGGCGGCGCTGGAATGGCTGGACGGCCAGGCATGGAGCCATCGACACGTGGCCGGAGCCGGGCTGTTTGCGGTGATCGTTGCTTTTGCCGGCGCGCTGTGGCTGCTGGCGCCGCCGGGCTGGCCGGCGCGCTGGCTGGGTGCTTTTTTGCTGCTGCCGCTGCTGCTGCCGGCCGATCGCAGATCGGATGCTTCGGTCCTGGAGCTGACCTTGTTCGACGTCGGCGATGGTCAGGCGGTGTTGCTGGCAAGCGGTGGCCAACGCGTCCTCTACGACACCGGTCCGGGAGACGGGGAGGGCAGCGACGTCATCGGCCGGCTGCTGCCGGCGGCTGGGTCAAGCCGCCGGGGGCATTATCTGGACGGGGTGGTGGTCTCGCGCCGCCATCGCGGTCACGCCGGCGGTCTGGCCACGGCGCAGAGCTGGTCGCATCCGCTGCGGGTGCGGGTTGTCCCGGGTGGAGGCGGAGCAGCCTGTGCTCGCGGCGAGCGCTGGTCGCTGGGCGACTACCGGCTGTCGTTTCTGCACCCGTCGCCGGCCTTGCCCGAGCTCGGTGATAACAGCGGCTGCGTGGTCCTGGTCGAGGGGCCGGGCGGCCGCATCGTGCTGAGCGGCGGGGTTGATAGCGCGGTCGAGAATCGCCTCTTGCTCGACAACCCGCAGCTTGCCGCAGACGTGCTGGTGCTGTCGGCGGGTGGTCATCGGCGGGCCACCAGCGGACCCTGGCTGGATCGTCTGGCGCCGCAGCTTGCGCTGGCCTCGGTCGATCGCCACGACCGTTTCGGGCGGCCGCATCCGGAAGTCGCCGGACGCCTGCAAAGTCGCCGGATCGACCTTTTGACCACCGGTCAATGCGGCGCCGTACGGCTGCGCCTGGCGCCGGGCGAATCGCTTAGGGCGCAGACCGAGCGCGGTCGCCGGCAGCGCTTTTGGCACGCCGGGCTCGGCTGCCCTTGAGGATTCCTCGAGGATTGCGCCCGGCTGCCGCCGGACCCGGGCGGGCAAACCCGTTATCATGCGCGCTCAAGGGATGCGGGGATCGGATCGTTCGATGAGGCTAGAAAGAACATGCTAGAAATCGTGATTGCCGGCGGCTGGCTGATGGCGCCGATCATTCTGTGCTCAGTGCTGGCCGTGGCGATCATCCTGGAGCGCTTTATTGCCCTGCGCCGATCCAGGGTGGTGCCGCAAGGCCTGCCGGACCAGGTCCAGCGCTGGGCCGCCCAGGAAGAGCTGGATCGTCAGCACATCGAACAGCTGCGATTGAGTTCGCCGCTGGGCGAGGTGCTGGCGGCCGCGCTGGAGCAGCGCGACCGGCGCCGGGAGGTGATCAAGGAGGCGGTCGAGGATACCGGGCGCCAGGTGGTCCACAGCCTCGAGCGGTTTCTCAACACGCTGGGAACGATCGCCGGGATCACGCCGCTGCTGGGGCTGCTGGGCACCGTCATCGGCATGATCCGCGTTTTCAGCGCGATCATGCTGCACGGCGTGGGCGATCCGAATGAAATGGCCGGCGGTATCTCCGAGGCGCTGATCACCACCGCCGCGGGCCTGAGCGTGGCCATTCCGACCTACTTTTTTTACCGTTACTTCCGCGGCCTGGTGCGCGACTATGTCCTGCAGATGGAGGCCCAGGCGCTCAAGCTGCTGCAGGCCATCGAGCATGGCCAGATCAGCCGGCAGAAGTTCCACGGCCGCGGCGGCGGCTGAGCAGGGTTCGCCGCGATGCGCCTGCAAGACGAAGACCGCGAGGAGCCGGAAATCAACCTGACGTCGCTGATCGACGTGGTTTTTCTGCTGCTGATCTTTTTTATGGTCTCGACGACCTTTGATCGTCAGGCCTTGCTGCGCCTGGAACTGCCCGAGGCGGCCACCGCCGAGGCCGAATCGGTGCCGCAGATGATCGAGGTCACGATTAGCGACAACGGCCAGATCTTCATCGACGATGAGCTGCTGACCGACAACACCCGCGCGGCGGTGCAGGCGGTGTTGGGCGAGCGCCGCGAGGCCGCGCCCGACGCGCCGCTGGTGGTTCGGGCCGATGCGCGCGCGACGCACGGCCTGGTGGTGCTGGTCCTGGACGCTGCGGCGGCTGAAGGAATAGCCCGCGTGGGCATCGCCACCTTGGAAGCGGCTGGAGACGAGCAATGACCCGCTCGCCGGCTGACGCGCCGCGCCTTTACCGGCGCCTGCTGGGCTACGTCCAGCGCCAGCGCGGCATCTTTGCCCTGGCGGTTGCGGCGGTGGCCCTGGACGCGGCGGGCCAGGGGCTGTTCTTCTACCTGCTCAGGCCGCTGATCGACGACACCATTGCCGCGCCCGAGCCAACCCTTGATCTGTGGCTGCCGGCGCTGGTGCTGGCGGCGGTGCTGCTGCGCATACTGGGTAATTTCGGCGGCGTGTTCGGGATGGAGTGGGTCGGTCGCCGGGTCATCGCCGACCTGCGCGGCGATCTGTTCGCCCGCTATCTGGAGCTGCCGGCCGCCTACTTCGACCGTCATTCTTCCGGCCAGATGATTTCGCGCGTGACCTACAACGCCGAGCAGGTCGCGCAGGCCACGACCACGGCGCTTATCGGCACGGTGCGCGACGTGCTCACCATCCTCGCCCTGATCACCGTCATGCTGATCCAGTCCTGGCGCCTGACCCTGACCATGCTGCTGCTGGTCCCGGTGATTGCCCTGGTCGTGACCGTGATCAGCCGCCGCTTTCGGCGCATTTCGACGCGCATCCAGGACTCCATGGGCGATGTCACCCACGTGACCGAAGAGGCGGTGAACGGCCACGAAGTGATCAAGGTCTTTGGCGCCAAGCAGAAAGAAAAAGATTCATTTTCAAACATTAACGAAAGTAATCGACGACTTCACTTGAAGTTGACGGCCACCCAGTTGCTGTCATCCTCGCTGATCCAGCTTGCGGCCGGAGCGGCGGTGATCCTGCTTTTGATCATCGCCGCCAGCGACTTCATGCGGGCCGAGGTGACCGCCGGTATTTTCATGTCGGTGCTGGCCGCCATGGTCGCCTGCATCCCGCCGCTCAAGCGTCTGACCAAGATGCACGTGGTGATCGAGAAAGGCCTGGCCGCGGCGGAAAGCATTTTCGCCGTCCTCGACACGCCGGCGGAGCTGGATCAAGGCACGATCGATCCGGGCCGGGTGCGCGGTGACATCGAGTTCGAGCGGGTTTGCTTCCGCTATCCCGCCGCCGACCTGACGACGCTGGACGAGGTCAGCTTGCGCATCCCCTCGGGTACCGTGACGGCGCTGGTGGGTCGCTCGGGCTCCGGCAAGACCACGCTGGTCAAGCTGCTGCCCCGTTTTTACAGCCCCGACAGCGGCCAGGTGCGCATCGACGGGGTAGGTCTGGGCGATTACGCCCTCGACGCGCTGCGGCGCCAGATCGCCCTGGTCAGCCAGGACGTGGTCCTGTTCAACGATACGGTCGCGGCCAATATTGCCTACGGCGCCGTCGGCAGGCCTTCGCGGGCGGCCATTGAGGAGGCGGCGCGAGCGGCCCATGCGATGGAATTCATCGAGCGCCTGCCGCACGGCCTGGACGCGGCTATCGGCGAAGACGGCGCCTTGCTCTCCGGCGGCCAGCGCCAGCGCCTGGCGATCGCCAGAGCCCTGCTCAAGGATGCGCCCATCCTGATTCTTGACGAGGCGACCTCGGCCCTGGATGCCGAATCCGAGCAGGCCGTGCAGGCAGCGCTGGAGGTGCTGATGGCCGGACGGACCACGCTGGTGATCGCGCATCGCCTGGCGACGGTGCAGAAAGCGGACCAGGTCGTGGTGCTGGATTCGGGCCGGGTCGTGGAGAGCGGCACGCACGAGACGCTGATTGCGCAAGCCGACGGTATTTATCGCCACCTGCACAAGCTGCAGCTGGTGGATCGCTGAGGCGGGCGGTCGTCGCGTGCGGGCCTGGCTTGAGCGCTACGCCAATCGACTGTGGTACGACACGGCGCGCCCGGCGTGGCCCTGGCGCGCGCTTTCCGGTTTGCACCATCGGCTGTTGGGCACGCGCTGGCAGCGCCCACCGGCGCGCCCGCCGGTTCCCGTGCTGGTGGTCGGCAACCTGGCCGTCGGCGGCAGCGGCAAGACCCCGGTGGTCATCGCGCTGGCGCGGCACTTGAGCGGACTGGGCCGGCAAGCGGCGATCATCAGCCGCGGCTACGGTCGCGCCAGCCGCTCCAGCGCGGCCCGTCAGCCGATCAGGGTAGGCCCCGACAGCGACCCGGGCCTTTGTGGCGACGAGCCGGTGCTGATTGGCCAGGCCACCGGCTTGCCGGTGTGGGTGTGCCGCGATCGCAGCGCTGCGCTCAACGCGGCGGTGGCCGCAGGCGCCGACGTGGTGCTCGCCGACGATGGCCTGCAGCATCGCCGCCTGGCGCGCAGTTTCGAGATCGTGCTGGTCGACGCCAGGCTCGGCTTCGGAAACGGTCTGCTGCTGCCGGGCGGCCCGCTGCGCCAGCCGGTCGCGCGCCTGGACCTGGCCGACGCGGTCCTGTTCCGCGGCGCTGGGGATCGCGCTATCGATGCCGACCGGCGCTTTGATCTCAAACCCGAAGCGCTGGTGCGAATGGACGATGGCGCGCGCCTGACGCCCGACGCCCTGGCCGGCCAAGCGGTCAGCGCGGTATGCGGGATCGCCAATCCCAAGCAGTTTGTGCGCTCGCTTATTGCGCTGGGTTACGCGCCCCGGCTGTTCGCTTTTCCGGACCACCATCGTTTTCGCGCCGCTGAACTGGAATCGATTCCCGGACCGATCGTCACCACGGCCAAGGACGCGGTCAAGCTGCGGCTGCTGACGGGTCTGCCCAAGACCATCCACGTGCTGGAAGTCAACGCCGTTCTGCCCGACGCCCTGTTGCAGGCGGTGGCTGATCATGTGCAACAATTTGACCGATGAGCGAAGGTTTCCACGTCCTGATCCCGGCCCGGCTGGCCTCGACCCGGCTGCCGGACAAGCCGCTGGCCGACCTGGGTGGCCGCAGCCTGGTCGTGCGCGTGCTCGAGCGGGCCCTGGCCGCGGGCGCGACCAGCGTGCACGTGGCCACCGACAGCGAGCGGGTGGCGCGCTGCGTGCAGCAAGCCGGTGGCCATGTGGTCATGACCCGCGCCGACCATCTTTCCGGCACCGACCGGCTGGTCGAGGCGGTGCAGCATTTGGGTCTGGCCGCCGACCAGGTGGTCGTCAACCTGCAGGGCGATGAGCCGCTGATGCCGGTGGCCGCCATCCGATCCGTGGTCGAGCTGCTCAGGACCGATTCAGAGGCCCGCATGGCGACCCTGTGGTGGCCGCTGGAGAGCGAGTCACAGTGGCGCGACCCCAACGTGGTCAAGCTGGTCGCTGACGATCGCGGCCGGGCGCTGTATTTTTCGCGCGCGCCGATACCCTGGCCGCGCGGCCGCATTTTCCGGCCCGGCGATGGCTGTCGACACATCGGTCTGTATGCTTACCGGGCCGGCGCGCTCGAGGCCTGGCCGGATTTGCCGCCCAGCCGTCTGGAAGCGCTGGAGTCGCTGGAGCAGCTGCGGGCATTGGCGGCGGGTTGGGTCATCGCCTGCGCACCGTCGCCGGAGCCGGTCCCAGCCGGTATCGATACGCTCCAGGACCTGGCCCGGGTGCGTGCGCAATTCTTCAACGCTGAGCGGTGATTTATGAAAAGCATTTTGTTTGTCTGTCTCGGCAACATCTGCCGCAGTCCCACGGCCAAGGCCGTGTTCGACCACAAGCTCACCGCCGCCGAAATCGAACTGGTCACCGATTCGGCCGGCACCGGCGACTGGCATATCGGCCATCCGCCCGATCCGCGCTCGCAGGCCTTTGCCCGGCGCTGGGGCGTGGACATGAGCGACCAGAGGGCGCGGCAGGTCTGCCTGCGCGATTTCTCGACCTTTGACCGCATCTATGCCATGGATCGCTCAAACCTGGCCGAGCTGCGGCGCATGACGCCAAAAAACGCCGGCGCCCGCGTCGACCTGGTGATGAGCCTGGCTCCGGACTACGGCATCGATGAAGTGCCGGATCCCTATTACGGCGGTGACGAGGGATTCCAGCGCGTCATCGACATGCTCGAGACCGCAGCCGATCGGCTGATCGCGGAGCTGCGCGCCGCTCGCCGATGACTGCCTTCGATGGTGCTGCTTTTGCCCGCAGTCTGACCACCGGTCCCGGCGTCTACCTGATGAAAGACGCGCAGGGCAAGGTGCTCTACGTCGGCAAGGCGCGCAACCTGCGCCGCCGCGTGGGCAGCTATTTCGACCGCCGCGACAAGGGTTCGCGCATCAACCTGATGGTCGCCAAGACCACGTCCATGGAGGTCAGCCTGACCCGCACCGAGGCCGAGGCCCTGCTGCTGGAGAATGAATGGATCAAGGCGTTTCGGCCGCGCTTCAACATCAACCTGCGCGACGACAAGAGCTATCCCTGGATACGCCTGGATACCTCCCACGAGTTCCCGCGGATTGCGTTCTACCGCGGCAGCCGGAAGGCGCCGGGCGAGTATTTCGGGCCTTATTCCAGCGCCGGGGCGGTGCGCGAGTCCTTGAGCGAGATTTACCGCCTGTTCGGACTGCGCCAGTGCCGCGACAGCGTGTTTTCCAACCGTACTCGGCCGTGCCTGCAGTATCAGATCGGGCGCTGTTCGGCACCCTGCGTGGGCAATATCTCGACCGAGGAGTACCAGCGCGACGTCGATGCCGCCCGGCGACTGCTCAAGGGCGAGGATGCCGCGGTCATCGATCACCTCGCCCAACGCATGCAGGCGGCCGCTCAGGCACTGGACTTCGAGAAGGCGGCGCGGCTACGCGACCACATCCAGTCGCTGCAGCGGGTGCGATCGGCTCAGTACGTGGCCGGCGGCAGCGAGACCCTCGACGTGCTCGCCCTGTGCCTGAAGGCCGGCAAGGCGGCGGTCCAAGTGGTCGAGTTCCGCCAGGGGCGCAACGTCGGCGGGCGCTGTTTTTTTCCCGGCAACCTGCACGAGGCGCTGACCGCGGGCGACATCATGTCGGCATTCGTGGGTCAGTACTACGCCGAGCGCATCCCGCCGGCCGAAATCCTGCTGTCGCACGAGCCCACGGAGGCCGCGCTGTGGTCCGAGGCGCTGGGGCGCAGGCGCGGGGCCAGGGTCGAATTGCGCTGGCGCCTGCGCGGTCAGCGGGCGCAGTGGATTCGTCTGGCCGCGACCAACGCCGAGGACGCGCTGCGCCGTCGTCAGTCCGAGCGCGACCAGATCGGGCGCGGGCTGCGGGCGCTGGCGGAATTGATCGAGCTGGAGCAACCGCCGCAGCGCATCGAGTGTTTCGATATCAGCCACATTTCCGGGACCGAAACCGTCGGGGCATGCGTGGTGTTCGGCCTCGAAGGCCCGGTGAAGAAGCACTACCGCCACTACAACATCACCGGCATCGAGCCGGGCGACGATTACGCGGCCATGGACCAGGCCTTGACCCGCCGCTACCGGCGGGCTCTGGAACAGGCAGAAAGCCTGCCGGACCTGATCCTGATCGACGGCGGCGCCGGTCAGCTCGGCCGGGCGCAGCAGGTGATGGACCAACTCGGGCTGGACGCCATCCGACTGATCGGGGTGGCCAAGGGCGCCGCGCGCAAGGCCGGCCACGAGCGTCTCATCGTCGGCGACAGGGAAGTGGTGCCGGGACCGCACCATCCGGCCTCGCATCTGGTGCAGCAGATCCGCGACGAGGCTCATCGCTTCGCCATCACCGGCCATAGAAAGCGGCGCCAGAAGCGCGCACAGGCCTCTCCGCTGGAGGAGATTCCCGGTGTCGGTCCGACCCGCCGCCAGCGCTTGCTCAGCCATTTCGGCGGGCTGCAGGGCCTGAGCAAGGCGGGGCCGGATGATTTGATGAAAGTCCAGGGCATACACCGGGCCCTGGCCGAGCGCATCGTCGAGCACCTGCGAAACGCGTCAATCTGAGCCGATGCCCTGACCCCGGGGCTGAAATTGCGGGATAATCCGAACCTCGAATCAGGAATGCCGCGCGTGCAGCTGACCATCCCCACCATTCTGACCTTGTTACGGATCGTCATGATTCCGGTCTTGGTCATCGTGTTCTATCTTCCGGTTGAATGGGCCAACCTGGCCGCCCTGCTGGTGTTCGTCGCGGCGGCCATCACCGATTGGCTGGACGGCTGGATCGCCCGGCGCTTTGGCATGATGAGCGCTTTCGGCGCCTTTCTGGATCCGGTGGCCGACAAGCTGATGGTCGCCGTGGCCCTGATTCTGATCGTGCAGCGCAATCCGGACCTGCTGCTGGCCATTTCGGCGGCCGTCATCATCGGTCGCGAGATCACCGTCTCGGCGTTGCGCGAGTGGATGGCAGGGCTGGGCGAAGGCGCGCGCGTCAAGGTCGCCTGGACGGGCAAGATCAAGACCATCTTGCAGATGGTCGCGATCGGCTTTCTGCTGTATGCCCAGGACCTGTTCGGCTGGCCCGTTCTGACGATCGGCATCTGGCTGCTGGTGGTGGCCGCGGTCCTGACCATTTTTTCCATGATCACCTATCTGCGCGCGGCCTGGCCCGCGGTGCGGCAACAGCGCTGAGGCAAGCCCGTCGAAATGGCAAAATCATCCGTCAAGAAAAAACAGACCCTGGCCGACCAGGCCGACCGACACGTACTCTACGAGTCCAGCGTTCAGGACCCGGAGGCCGAGCTTGAGTTCGTGGCCGAAACGTACCAGGCCCTGGCCGGAAGGCCGCTGCGGCGAATCCGCGAGGATTTCTGCGGCACCGCCAACACCGCCTGCGCCTGGGTGCGGATGAACCGCGCCAACGAAGCGGTCGGGGTCGACCTGGACCCGGACGTGCTCGACTGGGGACGGCGGCACCACCTGGCCGCCCTGAAACCCTCGGCCCGCGAACGCGTCGAGCTGATTGAAAGCAACGTGCTGGAAGTCCAGACGGCGCCGGTCGATGCCATCCTGGCGATGAATTTCAGCTACTACCTGTTTACCCGCCGCGACCTGCTGCGCGCCTATTTCGAGCGCGCCCGCGCCGGCCTGAAGGACGACGGCATCCTGTTTCTGGATGCCTTCGGCGGCTATGACGCCCATCGGGAGATCGAAGAGCGCACCGAGTACGATGATTTCACCTACGTCTGGGATCAGGCCAGCTTCGATCCCATCCATCACCACATGACCTGCCGCATCCACTTCGAGTTTCCCGACGGTTCGAGCCTGCTCAACGCGTTCGAGTACCACTGGCGCTTGTGGACCTTGCCCGAGATTCGGGAAATCCTGCTCGAGGCCGGGTTCGAGAAGGCGACCGTGTACTGGGAAGGCACGGACGAGGACACCGGCGAGGGCGACGGCGTCTACACCCCGGCCGAACTCGGCGACGCCGATGCCGGCTGGATCGCCTACATCGTGGCCGAAAAAACATCCAGTCAGCGAAGCACGAGGAAGAAAAAATGAGCACATTCCGCACCGAACGCGACAGCATGGGCGAACTTCAGGTGCCTGAAGACGCCTTGTGGGGCGCCCAGACCCAGCGCGCCGTCAACAACTTCCCGGTCAGCGGCCAGCCCATGCCGGCGGCTTTCATTCGCGCCCTGGGGCTGATCAAGAGCGCCTGCGCCGAGGCCAACAAGGGTCTCGGCCTGCTGGACTCGGAGCGCGCCGAGGCCATCCGCGCCGCCGCGAACAAGGTAGCGGCCAACGAGGTTGACGCGCATTTTCCGGTCGATGTCTACCAGACCGGCTCCGGCACCAGCTCGAACATGAACGCCAACGAGGTGATCGCGCGCCTGGCCGATCCCGACGGGGCCCTGGGGCTTCATCCCAACGATCACGTCAACATGAGCCAGAGCTCCAACGACGTGATTCCGAGCGCGATCCAGGTCAGCGCCTGCCTGCTGGCCTCCGCGCATCTGCTGCCCGCGCTTGATCATCTGCACGCCGTGCTGCTGGAGCGCGCCGGCGAACTGGCCGACGTGGCCAAGACCGGCCGCACCCACCTGATGGATGCCATGCCGATCACCCTGGGCCAGGAACTGGAGGCCTGGGCGGCGCAGATGGCCAGCGCCCGCTCGCGGATCGTCGATGCGCTGGCCAGAATGCGTCGGCTGCCCCAGGGTGGAACGGCGGTCGGCACCGGCATCAACGCTCACCCAGAGTTCGGTCATCGGGTGGCCGAGGCGCTCACCGCGGCCACCGAGTTCGAGTTTTCCTCGGCCGACAACAAGTTCGAGGGCATCGGCAGCCAGGACGCAGCGGTGGAGCTGTCCGGGCAGCTCAAGACCCTGGCCGTGGCCCTGATGAAAATGGCCAACGACCTGCGCTGGATGAACTCCGGTCCACTGGCGGGGCTGGGCGAGATCGAGCTCGAGGCGCTGCAGCCGGGCAGCTCGATCATGCCGGGCAAGGTCAACCCGGTCATTCCCGAGGCGGCCTGCATGGTGGCCGCGCGGGTGATCGGCAACGACAGCACGATCACCGTGGCCGGCCAGTCCGGCAATTTTCAGCTCAACGTCATGCTGCCGGTGGTCGCCGCGACGCTGCTCGAAAGCCTGCATCTGCTGGGCAACGTGGTTCGCCTGATGGCCGACAAGGCCGTGGCCAGCTTCACGGTTCGCCGGGACCAGCTCGAGGCCGCGCTGGGCCGCAACCCGATTCTGGTCACCGCGCTGAACTCGGTCATCGGCTACGAGAAGGGTGCGGCGGCGGCCAAGCAGGCCTATCGCGAGGGTCGTCCCATCATCGACGTGGCTCTCGAGGTCACTGATCTGTCGCGCGAGAAGTTAGAAAAGCTGCTCGATCCGCTCAAGCTGACCCGCGGCGGGCTTTAGCCGCCCGCATCCAGCATGCGCTGGCGCCCGCCGCCGGAAAAGTCCAGTCCCTACGTCACCGGCGCCGGATTCCGGCGCCTGCGCGAGGAACTGCAGGGGCTGTGGTCCAGCCGCCGAGAGGTCGTCGCCGCGCTCAGCGCGGCCGCGGCCGAAGGCGATCGTTCGGAAAACGCCGAATACATCTACCGCAAGAAGCAGCTGCGGGAAATGGACCGGCGCATCCGCTACCTGCAAAAGCGCCTGGATCAGCTCAAGCCGGTCAGCACGGCCCCGGCCGAGCGCGATCGGGTGTTCTTCGGCGCCCGGGTCGAAGTCGAGGACGACTGCGGCAAGGTCGAGCGTTATCGCATCGTCGGCGCCGACGAGATCGGCCAGGCGCCAGAGCATATTTCGGTCGATTCCCCGGTCGCGCGCGCGCTGCTGGGCAAAAGGCGCGATGACGAAGTCGTCGTCCGGGTGCCGGAAGGCGAGCGCCGCCTGATCGTGGTCGAGGTCGACTATCCGGGTGACGACATCGACCAGCCGGTGTCTTGAAACTTCGCGCCGCGACTCCCATCTTGGTTTTCGAGAGCGCCGCAAGGGCTCTTTTCCGGTCCGGCCTGATGGGCAGGCGGATCGTTTTGAAAATCACTTATTGCTTCCTATGGAGGATAAGACCATGACCAACTTTGACCTGACACCCCTGTACCGTACCGCGATCGGATTCGATCGCCTGGCCGACATGCTGTCCAACGCCTCGCGCGTGGATTCCGGCGGCTACCCGCCGTACAACATCGAGTCGCTGGGCGAGGATCGCTACCGCATCACCATGGCGGTGGCCGGATTCGCCGAGGACGAACTCGACATCGTGACCGAACGCAACACCCTGACGGTTTCCGGCAGCAAGGCCGACAGCGATGAATCCAGCGAAGGTGAACTGCTGTACCGCGGCATCGCCACGCGCTCGTTCGAGCGTCGCTTCCAGCTCGCCGACCACGTCGAGGTCAACGGCGCGCGCCTGGAAAACGGCCTGCTCCACATCGAGCTCAAGCGCGAACTGCCCGAGCAGATGAAGCCGCGCAAGATCGAAATCGGCGGCAGCCGGCTGATCGACAGCGAGAAGCAGGCCAAGGCGGCCTGATCGCGCCGCTGCCTGATCGCTGCAGCGACGTTACTGGGGCACCCGTTTTCGGGTGCCCCTTTTTCGTACCCTTTCTGTACGATAATGACCCGATGTCGGTCACCCTGGACAAAGCCCCCGCCTGGCTTGCGCTGTATCCGCTCTGGCTGTGGCTGGTGTTCGTGCCGCTGGCCGTGATCCTGACGGTCGTGGGTGCTGCGCTGGCCATACCGGTGGCGCTGGTCTCGCCACGGGCGGCCAATCTTTACGTGGCCGTGAGCTGGTGCCGTATCCTGACGCGCATGACGCCGGCGCGAGTGGAGATCGAGGGCATGGAGCACGTCGAGCCCGGGCAGTCCTACGTGGTCGTGGCCAATCACCAGAGCCAGTTCGACATCCCGCTAATCTATGGCTACTGCGGCCTCGACCTGCGCTGGGTCATGAAGGCCGAGCTGAACAAGATTCCCTTTATTGCCTCGGGCTGCCGCGCCATTGGCCATATCTTCATCGACCGCGCCAACCCGACCCAGGCCAGGGATGCGATCAACCGGGCGGTGGCTCGTTTGCAGCCGGGTACCGGTATTTTGTTTTTTGCTGAAGGAACCCGCAGCCGCAGCGGCCGGCTGCTGCCGTTCAAGAAAGGCGCTTTTCGCGTGGCGGTGGATCAGCAGCTGCCGATCCTGCCCATGACCGTGACCGGAACCCGCGACGTGCTGCCGCCAGGCACGCTGCGGCTGCGGCCGGGCACCGTCCGGCTGAGCATTCATCGACCGATTGCGGTGGCCGGCCTGCAGACCGGAGACATCGATGGCTTGCGCAATGATGTGCGCGAACGCATCGCTTCGGCCCTGCCGGGACCGGCCTGATGCAGCTGCGCGTTCCCGATCCGGCATACACGTCCTCTGCGCGGGCCAAGACCAGCTTTGTTCTGGCGGTCAAACTGGCGCTGGGGTTTGTCGCGCTGGTGTGGCTGGTGTTTGGCATCCAGAGCGTTGTCGGGCCCGAGATGGCCCGTATCGGGCTGCGTCCGCGCGAGCTGGGCGGGCTGTGGGGGCTGTTGACCACGCCCCTGCTGCACGGCAGCCTGGCCCATATCGCGTCGAATACGCTGCCGCTGTTCGTCGGCGGCGTCGCCTTGCTGTTCCTCTACCCGAATTCCAGCCTGCGCGTGCTGCCGGTGCTGTACCTGGGTTCGGCGGCGCTGGCCTGGACCTTTGCCCGGCCCAGCGTGCATATCGGCGCCAGCGGTCTGGTCTACGGCATTCTGACCTACGTGTTCGTGGCCGGCATTCTGCGCCGCGATCTGCGCTCGGTCGGCGTGTCGCTGATGGTCTGGTTTTTTTACGGCTCCATGCTCTGGGGCGTTTTTCCCCTGATCTCGCGGGTGAGCTGGGAGCTTCACGCCAGCGGCTTCGTGCTGGGGCTGGTCCTGGCCTGGATTTATCGGGACTGGGACCGGCCACCGGTCAAGACCTACGACTGGGAGGAAGACCCAGACGATGATGCGCCCTGGCCTGAACCCGACCCCGAGGCCGACCAATCCTCTCGCCGCGACCGCGACTGGCCCGGTCTGCACTGAGGGCTTGAGCAATGTTGCTTAGACCAGTCTTCGAGGTTGTCCTGGCGCTGGCCGCGTGTGGATCACTTCTCTGACCCCGTCCCGCCGGTGCCGGACAGACCCGGCCGTGCCCGTTCAGGCAGCTGAGGATTC
>JBMCIV010000006.1:0-14650 GCA_048616735.1 Wenzhouxiangella sp.
GCAGCCAGCACGATGTCTGGGGTATCCAGGCGCGCAACCCGGAGCAGAACTTCGCTTTGAATCTGCTCATGGATCCGCAGATCGATTTCGTCACCCTGCTCGGCACCGCCGGCACCGGCAAGACCCTGCTGGCGCTGGCGGCCGGACTGTCCCAGACCCTCGACGCCAAGCATTACCGCGAGATCATCATGACCCGGGCGACGGTTTCGGTCGGCGATGAAATCGGCTACCTGCCCGGCACCGAGGAAGAAAAGATGACGCCCTGGATGGGCGCGCTGACCGACAACCTCGAAGTGCTGACCGAAGCCGATGGCCACGGCGGTGAATGGGGTCGGGCCGCGACCAATGACCTGCTGGCCTCGCGCATCAAGATTCGCTCGCTGAACTTCATGCGCGGGCGCACGTTCCTCAACCGCTACCTGATCATCGACGAGGCCCAGAACATCACGCCCAAGCAGATGAAAACCCTGGTCACGCGCGCCGGACCCGGGACCAAGATCGTCTGCCTGGGCAACGTCGAGCAGATCGACACGCCCTACCTGACCGAGACCACCTCGGGCCTGACCTTTGCCGTCGACCGGTTCCAGCACTGGCCGCATGCCGGCCACGTCACGCTCAGGCGCGGCGAGCGCTCGCGCCTAGCCGATTTCGCCTCCGAGGCGCTGTAAGAGAGCGTCAGGTCTCCTGCCCGGCGACGGTCATTTCATCGACCAGCAGCGACGGCACCTGGATACTCCGGCGCTCGTCGTGGTCGCTGCCGGCCGCGCGCAGGCCGGTCAGCATCTCGCGCAGGTGGCCGGCGATGGTGATCTCCTCGACCGGCCAGGCGATCTCGCCGTTTTCAACCCAGAACCCGGCCGCCCCGCGCGAGTAGTCCCCGGTGACCAGGTTGACCCCCTGGCCCATGACCTCGGTCACGATCAAACCTCTCCCCAACTCGGCCACCAAGTCGTCGTAGGCGTGTCCGCCGCCGGAAAACCGCAGGTTGCGCACCCCGCCGGCGTTGGCCGTGGTAACCAGGCCCAGGCGGCGGGCCGAGTAGCTGCTGAGCACGTAGCGCTCGAGGATGCCCTGAGCGACCAGCGCCGCGTCCCGCGTGGCCACGCCGTCGCCGTCGAAAGCCGCCGATGCCGGTCCGCCCGGCAGACGCGGCGACTCGATCAGCGACGCCCATTCGGGCAGTACCCGCGAGCCTACCGAATCGAGCAGAAAGCTGGCGCGGCGATAAAGCTGGCCGCCGGACACCGCAGCCACCAGGTGCCCGATCAATCCGCGCGCGACCTCGGGCACGAACAGCACCGGAAAGCGTCCCGTCGGGATCCGGCGAACGCCCAGGCGGGCCGCCGTTCGGCGCGCGGCCTCGGCCCCGGTGGTGGCCGGCTCGGCCAGCTGGTCGAAGCGCCGCCGGGCGTCCCAGTCGTAGTCGCGCTGCATGCCGGAATCGTCGGCGGCAATCAGGATGCAGTGCTGTGAGTAGCGGGTGCCGCGCTGGCTGCCCAGGAAGCCGTGGCTGTTGGCGTAGACGTTGAGCCCCGCTTCGGCCGAAACGCTGGCCCCCTCAGAGTTGGAAATTCGGCCGTCGGCGGCGCGACCGGCCTGCTCGATGTCCCGGGCCCGCCGGATCAGCGTGTCCATGCTCACATCATAGGGGTGCCAGAGGTCCAGATCCGGCACCGAGGTGGCCATCAGCTCGGCCTCGGCCAGACCGGAAGCCGGGTCGATCTGGGTGTGACGGGCGATCGCCAGGGCGCGATCGACGGTCTGGTCGAGTACATCGGGGCGCAGATCGCCGGTGCTCGCCGAGCCCGAACAGCCGCCGCAGTAGACGGTCACGCGCACGCCGCGATCGCGTGCTTCCTCGAGCACCTCGACTTCGCCCAGGCGCACGCCGGCCTCGCGGTTGAGGCCGGAGCTGACCCCGACCTCGGCCTGGTCGGCGCCGCCTTCGGCGGCCCGGTCCAGAACCCGCCGGGCGATGCCGGTGAGCAATTCGGTTTCGCGATCCGGGTCGTCCAGCAGACCGGTGACGCCGCCTTCGGCCAGCGCTTCAGCTCGGCTCACGAAGTTCCCCCCACGGTCAGCCCGTCGATCCGGAGCGTGGGCTGGCCGACGCCCACCGGCAGGCTCTGGCCCTCCTTGCCGCACACGCCGACACCGGTGTCGAGCGCCAGGTCATTGCCGACCATGCCGACCCGGGTCAGGACATCAGGGCCATTGCCGATCAGGGTCGCACCCTTGATCGCCGGCCCGATCTTGCCGTTACGAATGCGGTAGGCCTCGCTGGCGGCAAACACGAACTTGCCCGAGGTGATATCGACCTGGCCACCGTTGAAATTGACGGCGTAAATCCCGTCGTCGACCGAGGCGATGATGGCGGCCGGATCGTGCTGCCCGGGCAGCATGTAGGTGTTGGTCATGCGCGGCATGGGCAGATGGGCAAAGGACTCGCGGCGGCCGTTGCCGGTCGGCTCGACCCCCATCAGGCGGGCGTTGAGCTTGTCTTGCATGTAGCCGACCAGTCGGCCTTTCTCGATCAGCGTGGTGCAGCTGCTGGGGGTGCCTTCGTCGTCGATGCTCAGCGAGCCGCGGCGGTTGTCCAGGGTGCCGTCGTCGACCACGGTGCATTCCGAGGTGGCCACCTGTTCTCCCATCCGGCCGCTGAAGGCCGAGATGCCCTTGCGGTTGAAATCGCCTTCCAGACCGTGGCCGACGGCTTCGTGCAGCAGAACCCCCGGCCAGCCGGCGCCCAGCACCACCGTCATGTGGCCGGCCGGGGCCGGCTCGGCACCGAGGTTGATCGTGGCCTGGCGAACCGCCTCCCGGGCATAGTCCTGCCAGACCTCGGGATCGGTCAGGTCGGCCAGGCCGAAGCGGCCGCCGCCGCCGCTGAAGCCTTGCTCGCGGCGATCGCCCTCTTCCATCAGCACGCGAATATCGAGGCGCACCAGCGGGCGCTGGTCGCCGGCCAGGGTGCCGTCGGTCGCGGCGACCACGATCTGGTCCTGGCTGGCCGACAGCGAGACCGTCACCTGGCTGACGCGGGCGTCAAGAGAGCGCGCGTAGGCGTCGATGGTGCGCAGCAGTTCCACCCGCTCGGCCGAACTGCCTTCGGCGGTTGGATCGGCCCGGCCGTAGCGGGCCTGACCGTCCTGGACCCTGACCGCCTGCACCCGACCCTCGCCGGCCTGGCGGCTGATCGCGCGCGCGCTGTCGGCGGCATCCAGCAGCGCCGGCAGGGCCAGGCTGTCGGCGTAGGCAAAACCGGTACCGGTGCCGGCGACGGCGCGCACGCCCACGCCCTGGTCCACGTCCCAGCTGCCGTTCTTGACGCTGCCGTCCTCCAGCACCCAGCCCTCGCGCACGCGCCGCTGGAAGTAGAGTTCGCCGAAGTCGATGCCGCGGGCCAGCAGTCGCCCCAGGGCCAGATCGATTTCCGAATGGCCGAGGCCGGCCGGCGCGAGCAGTTGATCTCGGACTTGTTCGTACATGAACGTTTCCCGGTGAATGGTTGCCCCGACTATATCCGGTCGCCGTGCAGGGGATTCAATCCTGCCCGGCCGGTGGATCGTTCGGGTCTGGCTCGACGACGCGGGCATCGATCAGCTCGATCTGCGGCGCATCCCACGGTCCGGTGATGCGATAGCGCGCCTCGGCCACCTCGCTCAGCGGGCCATCAAGCAACTGGCGCAGCACCAGTCCGGCCGCAGCGCCGACCGGTCCGCCGGCCAGTCCGCCGATCACCGGCAGCGATGCGCCCAGGCCGGGCTCGACGCGCAGGGTCTGGTCGTATTCGCGCGCGATCATGTCGGTCTGGCCGGCGATGGTCATCACCGCGGAGGTCGAACGCAGCACCAGGCCGTCGGTCCGGGCCACCCCGCCGGTCAGGTCGAACGTGCCCTCGATCTCGTCAAAGCGCATACCCGGGCTGAACACGTCGCGAAAATCCAGCATCAGGCGGCGCGGGATGGCGTTGAAGCTGACCAGACCCAGCAGGCGCCCGGCGCCGGGACGGGCCTCCGGAATCTGACCGTCGCCGATCCACAGCTGCAGACGCCCCAGCAGGCGGCTCAGGGAAAAGTCGGCCGGCGCACCGGGCCACTGCACGTCCAGGTCAAGCTGGGCCCGATCGGCCTCGATGCCGGGATCGTAACCGGCCGAATTGAGCAGCGCGCTCAGGCTCGGCGTGCTGATGCGCCCGGCAAACTGCGAGCGCGGCCCGGCCTCGGTCCCGATCCAGCGACCGCTGCCCTGCAGGCGCAGATCCGGGCCGCTGACGTCGAGCAGCTCGAGCTCGAGCCCGGCTGCTACCGGGTGGGCCTCCAGGCGCAGGCGGCCAAGCTCCAGCTCGCCCCGCCGCAGATCCTCGACCACGATGGAAAACGGCGGCAGGCCGGCCGGGTCGAAGGCGCTGGTGCGGCCGCGCCGACGCTGGTCTCCAGGCGCCGGGGCAAGCGCCTGCTCTGCGCCGGCCGGCAGGTGCATCCGGGCCAGGTCGGCGACGATGGCGCGCCCGGCGTCGGTCTGGATCGGTACGCTCAGCGTTCCGGCCAGTTCGGGGCTGTCCAGACCGACGTCCAGCGCCGACGACGTCCGCTTCACGGTCAAGCGACCCGCGCCCGTGCCAATCCCCGCCAGCTCGATCCGACCGGCCGCCAGATCGACCTCCAGTGGCTGCGGCCACGCCGGCTGCGCGCCGTTGGCCGACGGCTCGAGCAGCGCCAGCCAGTCGTCCAGCGCCAGCGCCTCGACCTCGCCGGACACCGTCAATCCGGCCGGTGCCGGCAGCTTCGGCGGCGCGTCGCCGAACAGCAAAGAGGACGCCCAGCGTTCTTCGTCCAGAGCGAGCCGGCCAGAGAGCCGATCATCCAGTCGAAAACCGAGATCGAGGCCGCCTTCGGCGATCAGCAGTTCGGCCGCGAACGGCCACTTCGCGGCCGCAGGCTTGGCAAATGGCGCCGGCCAATCCAGGGCCAGTCCTTGGAGATCACCGCTCAGCGACATCCGGATGCCTTCATCAGCGCGATCTTGTTCAAGCCGGTAGCGCCAGTCGCTGCGCCCGGATGTGCGCCGGCCCAGCAGCCCCAGCACACCGGCTTGCGGGATCAGATCGGCGGGATTAAGCCGGGCCGCCAACTCCAGCCAGGCCGGCGACTCGAAACCCGCGGCCAGGTTCAGCGCCAGCGGCTTGCCGACCAGGGCGGCCTCGACCTCAACCGGCTCGATCCCGGTCCGATCGAAATCCACCGTGGCCGCCAGCCGGGCCAGGCGGGTGTCGATCAAAGGCAGCTCGACGGCCGCGCCGTCCAGCGTGGCCGAGCCGGCGATATCCCAGTCGGCCATGCGCCGGAACGGCAGCGTCAGCGCCGCGCTCGCGTCCAGCGGGCCGGACCAGCGCATCGGCGCCAGCGCCGCCTGCCAGCCGGCGACTGGAATCGCAGACAGCGTGGTCGCCAGATCCCCGGCGTCAATCTGGCTCGCGGCCAGGCTCAGGCTCAGCTCGGGCGCGGCCAGGTCGGCGATCCGGACCTCGCGGGCGCTGACATCGATCTCCCCCAGCCGACCCCGCTCGACCTGCCCGGACAGGCGCCTGCCGACGAACTCGACCTGCCCGGCCAAAGCGCGCGCGCGCGGCCAGCCGGGCCAGTAATCGAGATCGACGCCGGCGAAATCGATATGCGCCTGTAAAGAGCCCGGGTTGAGATCGCGCGTGCGGGTGCCGGCACGCAGGTGCAGGTTGACGTGCCCGCGGGCATCGCCGACCCGCACCAGCGCCTGGTCCAGCCAGCGCATGGCCGGTGGCGGAATAATGCGATGGGGCAGATAGGGGCGCGGGTCGACGGGACCGATGCGCTCGGCGCGGATGAACAGGTCCAGAAACGGGCGCGGCTGCTCCAGGTAGATCCAGCCGTCGGCCGACGCGTCCACCACGGCGCTGGCCAGGCTCAGGCCCTGAAGCTCCACGCTGTCGCGTGCCAGCACCACGCGCCCGCCCATCGCGTCGAGTTCGACCTCACCGCGAAGCACGCGCGGCCAGCGCATGGCCGGCTGCCCGGAGGGCGCCACGACCAGTCGATCGCCGAGCACATCCAGGCGCAGATCAAGCCCCTGCACGCTGGGCCAGGGATCGGCCAGGACAAACGCCAGTTGCTCGATCCGTCCCTCGGCGGCATGCACGCTCCAGTCCTGGTCCAGCCCCAGCACCAGGTCATGGACGCGGCCGTCCACGGCCTCCGGCCAGCGCTGCCGCGCATCCAGCCACGGCGCCAGGGCCGCGTGCAGCGCGCCCAGATCCAGCGCATCGACGGCCAGCGCCCAGTGCCGGTCAGCCCGCGCCAGGGCCAGGCCCTCGGCGATGGTCTGGTCGGCGCGGGTCACGCGATCGGCCTGCACCTGCACCATCTGGTCTTCGGCCACGACCATCGCCCGGCCGGCCAGCGGCGCTGAATCCGCGCCATGAAACAGCTCGAAGTCCAGGTCGAGCCGAATCCGGTCGTCGTCTGCCGACCACGTCAGCCAGCTTTCGAGGTTGGCGCGGGTGGAATCGAGCACCGAACCCGGCGTCACATCGGTCAACCAGTCGGACAAAGCGAAATCTTCCATCGCCAGCCAGCCTTCAGCGGCCTGCCACTGACCGTCCGGATGAAACAGCCGTAACCGCAGCCCGTTGTGCTCGGCCCGCCCTGGACCGGACTGCACGCTGCCGTAGAGCAGCGTGTGATCACCGTCGCGTCGAATACCGCCCTCGGGCAGCAGCAGCGAAAGACTGGGGCCGACCAGCGGCCGAAGACCCAGGCGGGCGTTGCGCACCACAACGTCCACGCCGGGCAGACGCGACTCGGCCCCGCTGCCCCGGATCAGCGCGCCGGCGGCCAGTTCAACGCCCCAGCGCTTGTGCTCGTCCTGGGCCAGCCATACCTCCGGCTCCAGGATAACCAGGCGCATCAGGTTGGCGCCGGGATCCAGCAGCCTGGGCAGGTGGAACTCCAGCCGGGCGGCGTCGATCTCCAGACCCTGGGCCCGCGCTTTGCCGACCTGCAGGCCGATCAGGGTCAGGCTGGGGGTCAGCCGCGGCCACTGCGCCTCGACCCGCTCGATCACCACGCGCTCACCCATTTGCGCGCTGAGCTGGCGCTCCAGCCACGGGCGCAGGGCATCGGCGTGCGGCAGCAGGGTGCGACCGATCCCGACCAGCACCGCCGCGGCAATGATGATGACCGCCAGCGTGGTCAGGATCAGGGCTCTGAGCTGCCCTGCCAGCCGGGCAAGGCGGGATGACGCAGCGGCTTCAGTCAAAGCAAGACGACGTCGAACTGTTCCTGGCCATACTGCTCTTCGGGCTGAAAACAGATGGTGGTGCGCAGCTGTTCGGTCAGCTCGGCGATGGTGCGGTGCTGGTCTTCGAGAATGCGCTCGACCACCGCGGGGCTGGCCATGACGCGCAGCTCGCCGGTCTCGAACTGGCGCACCGCGCGCAGGATTTCACGAAAGATCTCCGAGCACACGGTATCGACGCTCTTGACCCGACCCAGCCCGGCGCAGGCCGGACAGGGCTGGCACAGGCGATGTTCCAGGCTCTCGGTGGTGCGCTTGCGCGTCATCTCCACCAGACCCAGGGCCGAGATCTCGGACACCGAAGTGCGCGCGTGATCGCGCGCCAGCGCCCGCTGCAGGGTGCGCAGCACCTGCCGCCGGTGCTCGGACTCTTCCATGTCGATGAAATCGATGATGATGATGCCGCCGAGGTTGCGCAGGCGCAGCTGGCGGGCAATCGCCTGGGCAGCCTCCAGATTGGTCTTGTAAATGGTGTCTTCGAGGTTGCGAAAGCCAACATAGCCGCCGGTATTGACGTCGACCGTGGTCATCGCCTCGGTCTGGTCGATGGTCAGATGGCCGCCCGACTTCAGCGGCACCGTGCGGCTGAGGGCGCGCTCGATCTCGTCTTCGACGCCGTAGAGGTCGAACAGCGGACCGTCGCCGCCGTAGAGCTCGATCCGATCGACCCAGTCCGGGAAGAATTCGCGCGCAAAAGTCTGCGCCCGCGCGACGGTGGCGGCATCGTCGATGCGCACTTTCTCCACGCCGGCGTGCATGAGATCGCGCAGCGACCTGAACGGCAGCGAGAGATCTTCATACACGCACTGTCCGGCTTCGGCGCTGTGCATGCCGGCATCGATGCGCTTCCACAGCCGGCGCAGGTAATCCAGGTCGCGCGCCAGGGCGTCCTCGGCGACGTCTTCGGCGTTGGTTCGAAGAATGAAGCCGGCCTTGCTGTCCTCGCCAACCAGCTTGCGCACCAGCGCCCGCAGGCGCTCGCGCTCGGCCTCGGCCTCGATGCGAACCGAGACGCCGATGTTGTTGACTTCGGGCAGCAGCACCAGATAGCGTGAGGGAATGCTGAGCTGAGTGGTCAGCCGCGCTCCCTTGCTGCCGAGCGGATCCTTGATGACCTGAACGAGTACGTTCTGACCCTGGCGGATCAGGTCGTTGATGGGCGGGACTTCCACGGCGTCCTCGGACTCGCTGAGCTCTGGCTGGCGCGGCAGGATGTCGTTGGCGTGCAGAAAAGCGGTGCGGTCCAGCCCGATATTGACAAAAGCGGCCTGCATGCCGGGCAGGACCCGCTCGATTCGTCCCATGTAGATGTTGCCGACGTAGCCGCCGTCCCCGGAACGCTCCAGATAAAGCTCCTGAAGCAGGCCGTTTTCTACCACCGCGACCCGGCTTTCGGTCGGGGTGACGTTGATCAGGATTTCGTCGCTCAATGGCTTGTTCGGCGGTCGGCGTTCAACCGCCCTTCCTCAAATGCATGACAGTTCGAAGCATAGCATCGGCCGAGCAAGCGAAAACAGGCCCGATCCGGGGCCTCAGAACCGGGCCAGGCCGGCCTCACGCAGCAGCTCGGCGGTTTCGAACAGCGGTAGCCCGACGACGCCGGTATAGCTGCCCGAAAGCCGCCGTATCCACAGCCCGGCCTCGTTCTGGATCCCGTAAGCGCCGGCCTTGTCGAGACAGTCGCCGGTGGCGACATAGCTGTCGATCCAGGCTTCGGGCAACAGCGCGAACTCGACCTCGGTGACGCTGAATCGCTCGCTCTTGCGGCCGTCCGGGCTCAGCAGGGCGACGCCCGACATGACCTCGTGGCACCCGCCCGACAGCTGGCGCAGCATGTTGCGCGCCTGCCCGGCGTCGCCGGGCTTGCCCAGGATCTGGCCGCCGCCAACCACCGTGGTGTCGGCGCCCAGCACGAAACTGCGCGGGTGAAGACGCTGCACCGCGGCCGCCTTGGCATGGGCCAGGCGCAGCACGTAGTCCGGCGCTGGCTCGCCTTCGATCACGCGCTCATCGACCTCGGAGACCACGACCGTGAACGGCACGCCACAGCGATCGAGCAGCTCGCGCCGGCGCGGCGAGGCCGAGGCTAGGATGAGAGAACGCTCAACCACGATGGTAGGGATGGCCGCCGAGCAGGCTGGCGGCCCGGTAGAGCTGCTCGGCCACGAGCACGCGAACCAGCATGTGCGGATAGATCGCCGGACCCAGCGACCAGCGGACCCGACACGTGGCCTGCAACTGCGGCGCCAGACCCTCCGCGCCGCCGATGAAAAACCACACCGGATCGCCGATCTGGAGCCAGCCGGCCAGACGCTCGGCCAACTCCTCGGTCGACCAGGCCTGGCGCGAGGCCTGCAGGGCCACGCGCGCGGCGCGATCCGGGGTCCGGGCAGCGAGCCTCTCGCTCTCGAGCTGACCGGCGCGGTCGGCGCCGGCGCGCCCGGCGACCGGTACTTCAACCAGTTCCAGCGACAGGTGGGGCGGAAAGCGGCGGGCGTACTCGTTCCAGCCGGTCTCGATCCAGCCGGGCATGCGCCGGCCGACCGCCGCCACCACCAGCTTCATGCCAGCCGCTTGAGCCGCATCAGGCCTGGGCTGAGGAGGGGCGCGCCGACAGCGCCGAGGACCAGAGCTTTTCGAGATTGTAGAGCGCGCGCGTCTGCGGCAGCATCAGGTGTACCACCACGTCGGCGAGGTCGACCAGCACCCACTCGGCCTCGCGGTCCCCTTCCACCCCCAGCGGCTTATGGCCGGCGGCCTTGGCGCGCTGGACGAGGCGATCGGCCATGGCCTTGACCTGGCGGGTGGAGCTGCCGCTGGCAACAATCATGTAGTCGGCAAAGGTCGAGCGGTCGGTCAAGTCGATGACCTGGATGGCTTCACCCTTGCTGTCTTCTAGGGAAGCGACGGCAAGGTCGCAAAGTTCGCGCGAGTCGGGGTCGGGATTTGGCTTCAATGAGGGCGGTTGGTCGATGACTGAATGAGCCTGCAGTTTACCCTTTTGCGCGCCGCGTTTCATCCGCCCGGGCCGGATCCGTAGAGCCCGTGCTTGCGAATGTAGGACAGCACCGTGGCCGGCAGCAGGAAGCGCGGATCCCAGCCGCGCTCGAGCTGTCGGCGGATGTCGGTCGAAGAGATCGCCAGCTGGGTGACCTCGACGTGGCAGACCAGACCGGCCGGCGAGCCCATCAGCTCGCGCGCCCGCGTCACCCGGCGCTGGTCGAGCACCTGGGCCAGTTCTTGCGGGTAAGCCGGCTCACTGCTCGGGCGCGTCATCACGACCAGGTGGGCCTGGTCGAGCAATTCGCGCCAGCGATCCCAGCGCTCGAGGTGATTGGCCGCGTCCTGGCCCACGCACAGCAAAAGCGGGACCTCGGGCATCTGCGCCCGCACGCTGGCCAGGGTGTCAACCATGAACGACGGACCGCTGCGCAGCACCTCGCGGGCGTCGACATGCAGATCCGAATACGGCGCGACCGCCAGTTCCAGCATGGCCAGGCGATGAAAGGCTTCGGCCCAGGTGCCGTCGCGGTGCGGCGGCCGGCCGGCCGGGACCAGGCGAAAATCGCTGACCTTGAGGCGCTCGGATATCTCGGCGGCCGCGCGCAGGTGGCCATAGTGCACCGGATCGAAGGTGCCGCCGAAAATGGCCACCGCGCGATTGCGAATGCGCTTCCGGCTAGGCGACATGGCGCCCCGTTCCCTCATCGGCCACTTCCACGCACAGCCGCTCCAGCGCCACCCAGAAGCCGTGGCTTTCGTTGGACTTGGCCATCCGGTCGAGGTCCGACAGCCGGGCCACCGCGACCCGGACCGCCGCGGGATCCAGCCGGCGCGCCGCGGCCGCCATCGGTGCCTGCCGGGTCCGCCAGACCTCGAGTTCCTTGAAGGCCGCGCCCTCGCCCACCGCCGGGGCGCGCTGCTGGAAGGCGGCCAGCGTCTGCAGCTCGCGCGCCAGGGCCGAAAGAATCATCGGCATCGGCGTGTCGGTTTCGCGCAGGCCGCGCACGCAGCGCAGCGCCGAACCGGCCTGCCCGGACAGCACCAGCTCGACCAGGCGAAAGCTGTCGAAGCGGGCGCTGTCGGCGACCGCCGCGCGCAGCTCGTCCAGCCCCAGATGGCTGCCCTGGCCGTAGAGCAGCGCCAGGCGCTCGATTTCCTGGGCCGCGGCCAGCAGGTTGCCTTCCAGGCGCTCGGCCAGGAAGCGGCAGGCCGCGCGGTCGGCGCGCAGGCCGCGCGCGGCCAGCCTGCGGCTGATCCAGTCCGGCAGCTGGCCGGCCTTGACCGTCCAGCACGGCACGTAGACTCCCGCCCCGTCCAGGGCCCTGGCCCAGGCGGACTTTTCCTGACCCAGGTCCCAGGCGTTGCACTTGACCAGCAAGACGTCGTCGCTGTTGTGCCCGATCCACTCGCGCAGCGCCGCCGCGCCCTCGCGGCCGGGCTTGCCCGAGGCCATGCGGACCTCGACCAGCCGGCGGCTGGCAAACAGCGACAGCGTTTCGGTGGCTGCATTCAGACCGTCCCAGTCAAAGCGCGCGTCGGCCTCCAGCACCAGCCGCTCGTCGATGCCGGCGGCCCGGGCGGCGGACCGCACGGCATCGCACGCCTCCTCGACCAGCAGGTGTTCGGGCCCGGCGATCAGGTAGACCCGATCGAGCCCGCGCGCCAGCTTTTCACCCAGGCGGTCGGGAAAGAGCTTCATGGCGCCGGCACCGCCTCGAGGCGACGGATTACCTGCGCGGCCATGGCCCGCCTGAGGTCGGCGCGCAGAAACTCCTCCTCGCGCGAGGCCGCCAGTATCGCCTGCTCGTCGAAGCTGTATTCGCGGGTCAGGCGCAGGGTCTCGCGCCGGATCAGCACTTCGTCGTCGGCGTCGCGCAACTCAAAGTCGAGCTCGAAGACCAGCAGGAACTCGCGCACCCGGGCCTGGCCGGAGATCGTCAGCGGCTCGCTGCGCAAGCGCTCGGCGTGAATACGCAGGACCGCGCTGTCGGAACGCGGGCCGTCGGTCAACTCCACCCCGTCGCCGCGCAGCCTGAGCGCGAGTTCGCGCGCGAACGCGCTGCTGTCGTCGGGCACCGCCAGCCAGGTCCGGGCCATGGCTTCGGGCAGGCGGGCCTCGCCGCGCAGCTGGAAACCGCAGCCGGCCAGCATCAAAACGGCAAGACCGGCCAAAACCCGGGCAAAACCCTGCCGGCGCATCATCCGACCACGATGTTGACGAGCTTGTCGGGTACCACGATCACCTTGCGCACGGTCTTGGCGTCGATGAAACGCGCGACGTTGTCCTCGGCCCGGGCCTGGGCCTCGACCTCCTCGCGGGCGCTGCCCGGGGCCACCTCGATGCGCCCGCGCACCTTGCCGTTGACCTGCACAACCATGGTCACGGTCTGGCGCGCCAGCGCCGATGCGTCGACCTCAGGCCAGCCGGCCTCGAACACCGACTCACCACCGCCCAGCCTGCGCCACAGCGCCTCGGCCACGTGCGGGGTCACCGGCGCGATCAGGCGCACCAGGCTGGTCCAGCACTCCTGGACCAGGGCCCGGTCGTTGGCGCCGGCGGGCTCGAAACGCGCCAGCCGGTTGCAGCACTCCATCACCGCCGCGATGGCGGTATTGAAAGTCAGGCGGCGGGCGTAGTCATCGCTGACCTTGGCGATGGTTTCATGGAGCACGCGGCGCAGCTCGCGGCCTTGGTCCCCGAGCGCTTGCGCATCCAGCGCCGCGTCCGGCACGCCGCCGGCGACATGGCGACCGACGCCGCTCCACAGCCGGCGCAAAAAGCGCCAGGCGCCCTCGACGCCGGCCTCCGACCATTCCAGCGACTGCTCCGGCGGGGCGGCGAACATCGAGAACAGGCGCACCGTGTCGGCGCCGTACTGATCGACCAGGGCCTGCGGGTCGACGCCGTTGTTTTTCGACTTGGCCATCTTCTCCACCCCGCCGGGGATCACCGGCTGCCCGTCGGCGATCAAGACGGCGGAGTCCACCCCGCCCTTGGCGTCGCGCCGGACCTCGACTTCCGACGGATTGAACCAGGTCCTGCGGCCGGCCTCGTCTTCACGGTAGTAGGTCTCGGCCAGCACCATGCCCTGGGTCAGCAGGCGCCGGAACGGCTCGTCGATATCGATCAGCCCCTCGTCGCGCATCAGCTTGGTCCAGAAGCGGGCGTAGAGCAGGTGCAGGATGGCGTGCTCGATGCCGCCGATGTACTGGTCGACCGGCATCCACCGGGCGGTGCGCTCATCGACCATGGCCGCGTCGTTGTCGGCGCAGGTATAGCGCAGGAAATACCAGGAGGAGTCGACAAAGGTATCCATGGTGTCGGTTTCGCGCCGGGCCGGCTGGCCGCAGCGCGGACAGTCCACGTTGACGAAGGCCTCGCAGCGCTTGAGCGGATTGCCGGCTCCGTCGGGTACCAGGTCTTCGGGCAGCTCCACCGGCAGGTCCTGCTCGGGCACCGGCACCGCGCCGCAGTCATCGCAGTGGATGATGGGGATGGGGCAGCCCCAGTAGCGCTGGCGCGAGATACCCCAGTCGCGCAGGCGAAACTGCACCCGCGCCTTGCCTGCGCCTTTGGCTTCGAGGTCGCCGACGATGGCGGCAAAGCCGTCGCTGCACGTCAGCCCGGTGTAGGGGCCGGAATCGACCAGCTCGCCGTCCTTGGCCGCGTAGGCCTCGTGCCAGTGGCGATCGTCGTAGTCCTGGCCGTCGGGCAGGCTGATGACCTGACGGATGGGTAAATCGTATTTCAGGGCGAACTCGAAGTCGCGCTCGTCGTGGGCGGGCACGGCCATGATCGCGCCCTCGCCGTAGCCCATCAGCACGTAGTTGGCGATCCAGACCGGCAGTGGCTCGCCGGTCAGCGGGTGGATGGCCTTCAGGCCGGTGTCCATGCCGCGCTTTTCCTGGGTGGCGATATCGGCTTCCGATACGCCGCCTTGTTGGCACGCGCGAATGAACTCGGCCAGGGCCGGGTTCGACGCGGCCGCGCGCCGGGCCAGCGGATGCTCGGCGGCCACGGCCATGAAGGTCGCGCCCATCAAGGTGTCGGGTCGCGTGGTGAAAACCCGAATGACCTGATCAGCGCAGGCAAAGGCAATCTCGGCGCCTTCGCTGCGCCCGATCCAGTTGGCCTGCATGGCCTTGACCCGCTCAGGCCAGCCGTCGAGCTGGCTCAGGCTGTCGAGCAGTTCCTGGGCGTAATCGGTAATGCGCAGGTAGTACATCGGGATTTCGCGCTTCTCGACCAGGGCACCGGTGCGCCAGCCGCGGCCGTCGACCACCTGCTCGTTGGCCAGCACGGTCTGGTCGACCG
>JBMCIV010000007.1:0-13592 GCA_048616735.1 Wenzhouxiangella sp.
GAGAGCCTGAAGGAAATGATCGAGGAAGACCTGGTCGCCGAACGCATCGCGATCGACAGCTATCGCGAGGTGGCCCGCTACCTGGGCGACCAGGATCCGACCTCGCGGCGAATCATGGAAGACATCCTGGCCCAGGAAGAAGAGCACGCCGACGACATGGCCGGCCTGCTCAGGGACCTGCCGGCCGGCGCATGACCGAAGCTAGCGGCCGCGCGGCTCAGCCCTTGAGCGGGTGCTCGTTGGGCAGGGCTTCGCGGTCGCTGTCTGTCAGCGGCTCAACGGCCGCGGTTTCATCGAACCAGATGTATTCGTCGAACTGTTCCGGCAGTACCGCCTGGAAGTAATGACTGATGCGCTCGGTCTCGGGCCGGTAAATCACGCCGATGGCGCGCTCCAGGCGCGGCGTGGACAAGGCCTCGCGCAGGTCGTCGTCGTCGCGCAGCGGCAGCTTGAACTGGCGCACCGCGCTTTGGTGGCAGACCTGCTCGTAGCTGTCGCGATGCGAGCGGCGGACCTCCATGACCTGCATCGGCTCGTCCCAGTTCGAGGCCGCCGCCACGGTCCCGCGATCGGTGCCGAAGCCGATCAGGTAGGCCTCGTCTCCCCAGGCTTGTCTGGCCAGGTGGCCGATATTGGTCTCGCCGCGCAAGCCCATTTCGGTGGCCGCGGCGTTGCCGACATGGCTGTTGTGCGCCCACACCACGGCCCGGACGTTTTCGCCGCGGTGGCGCATGACCGCCTGTAAGGTGGTGAACATGTGCTTGTCGCGCAGGTTCCATGACTCTCTCGAGCCGTGGTACATGACCCGGTAGTAGCGCTCGGCGCTTTGCACGACGCGCGCGTTCTGCTCGGAGTCGAACAGCGCCTCGCCGTCGGCCGTGCGGTAGTCCATGCGCCGGGCCAGCAGATCCCGAAGGGTGGCGATGACCTCGTCTTCGCAGTCTTCGCGCTGGCCGGAAACGGTGGCGCGCCCGTAGGTGGCCGGCTCCTTCTCCCAGGGCGAAAAGCAGCCATAGCGCTGGCGCGCGCGGTCGGCGGCTGCCGGATCGACGCGATCCAGATACTCCAGTACGGTCTGGATCGAGTTGTACAGGCTGTAAAGGTCCAGCCCGTGAATGCTGGTCCGCTGTTCGGGGTCGGCCAGGCCGCGATTGTGCTCGGTCAGCCAGTCGACGAATTCCAGCATCTCGCGGTTTCGCCACATCCATCTCGGGAAACGCGCAAACGGCGGCTCGGGCAGCGGCGGCCCTTCCCAGCCGCGGGCCCAGCGATCGAGCATGCTGGTATCGGGCCAGTCGGCCTCGATGCCGATCACGTTGAAATCGGCCTGCTCGATCAGGGCGCGCGTGATGCGCGCGCGCATCCGGTAGAACTGTGAGGTGCCGTGACTGGCCTCGCCAATCAGCACCACGCGCGCCTTTTTGGCGCGCTCGACGATGGACTCGACGCTGGCTGAGTCGATGGCGTCGAACGGCTCGCAGGCCTCGGCGATGCGGCCCGACAGGCGCTGGCGCTTGAGCGAAAATTTCGGCCCGCGCGGCGGTTTCGGCAGCTCCGGCTCGCCGGCCTGCCAGCCTTCGCTGCCGACCAGCGGCACGAATTGCACCCGTCCCAGCGACTCCTGTTGGTACTCGTGGTCGTCGATTTTTCGCACCCGCAGCAGCTCCTGGCTGCGCGTGCGATCGCCCACCGGAATGACCATGCGGCCGCCGACGGCGAGTTGCTTGAGCAGCGTCGGCGGCACGTCCGGGCCGCCGGCCGAAACCAGGATGGCGTCAAACGGCGCCTGCGAAGGCCAGCCGCGGGTGCCGTCGCCCTGGGTGATTTCGACCTTGTCGTAGCCCAGCGTCGTCATGCGTCCGGCGGCCAGGTCGGCCAGCTCATCGTGGTATTCGATCGCGTATACCTCGGCCGCGATGCGGCCCAGGACCGCGGCGGCATAGCCTGAGCCGGCGCCGACTTCAAGCACGCGATCGGTGGCCTCCAGTTCCAGCGCTTCGGCCATCAGCGCCACGATATAGGGCTGCGAGATGGTCTGGCCGGCTTCGATCGGCAACGGCCCGTCGCGATAACTCAAATCGCGGTGGCGCCTGGGTACGAAGCGCTCGCGCGGCACGGCGCGCATGGCTTCGAGCACGCGCTCGTCGCGGATGCCCCGCTTGCGCAGCTGGCTTTGCACCATCTCCTCGCGCTGCTGGCTGAAGTTGCTCATGATGAAGTCTCCTGTTGCGATGGGCGGCCCGGCGCGGGGCCGAGGTAGCCGGCCGGCGCCAGGCAGGCGGCCAGCATGACGTCGTTGATGTCGCGGTGGTCGGTCCACGAGCGGAGCGCCCGGTTGGCCGGGTCCAGCCAGGTGCGCTCGATTTCCTCGGCCAGCGAAAGCCGGCCCGCAATGCGCGTCAGCGCCGCGCCCAGCCGGGCCGGGTCGGCGCTGTCGGTACAATCCCGGCATTCGTTGAGTTGCTGGACCGCGTGCAGTCCGGTTGCCAGGCCCAGCTCGCGGAAGCCCAGGCGGTAGCGGGGCGCTGCATCGAGCTGACGCTGGCCGACCAGCGGCTCCAGGCCCGGGGCAGCAGCCTCGATCAGCTCCGGGATCCGGGCCGCGACGGTCGGGTCGGCATCGGGGCCAATCCGGAACAGCTGCCAGGCATCGACCAGCAGGCCGCCGATGCCCAGCGGGTCGCCGGTGGCCAGGTCGCGTGGGGCGAAGATTTCCCGATAGACCGAGGCACAGCGGCGCAGGGCGCTTCGTTCATCCTCGTCGCCGTGGTCCGATGCCAGCAGCATCTGCGTCACCACCCAGCCGTCCAGGGGGTCGTGATGGCCCATCGACGGGACCAGCGGACGGTCCAGGTCGACGCTCATTTTCCACACCATGCGGGGGCTGGCGCCGCCCGGCGGCTGGTGCACGAACGCGGCAAACGCGGCCAGCGCCAGATCCACGGCCCAGCGGTGGTAGTGCCGTTCGCCGGTGGTCTCGGCCACCCGCTCCAGGGCGTGCATCCAGCGGGTCAGGTAGTGGAAATACTGACCGTCACGGTCCCACTCGCGGCGCTCGTCGAAAGCCTCCCCCGGCTTGCGCTCGGGCTGTTGCTTGCCGATGCGCAGCCCCGCCCCGGTCGGGGAGGCGGCGTGTTCTTGTTCGCTCCTGGCCCCGATTCGGCCGCTGCGCGGGTCGTTGTCGGCGTAGGCTCCCAGCACATCGTGGACCTGGTCGACCAGTGCCCGGGCCCGCCCGAGGAATTTCTCGTCGGCGCGGGCGCGGTGCAGGGAAAGATAAGTGCAGACCGCGAAAGCATCGGTCCAGAGATATCTTTGCGGTGCAGAGCTGCCCATGAGGCCGGTGCGCTCGGCAAAGCCTTCGAGCAGCTGTTCGACTTGTTCAAAGCGTGCCACGTCGAATCTCTCTTGCAACTCCAGCCCGCGAGCGTATCGCCGGAAGAGTCGATTGCTTTAGATGTTTTGAGCATACGCCGACGATAGCCGCGCTGCGCCGAAACCCCGGATTTCAGTCTTTTCGCCGGGGCTTTGGCTTGTCCCGGGCGCATGTCGAATAAGCCAGTCCGATACGGCCGCGGTGGCGCGGGAGTGGATGCACTTGCAAACCATTCGCATTCGTATTAAAGTTGATTGCCGACACCGCTCAGCCAGTATCCTTCGCGATACCCAGCCAGGCCGACAACCCCCGCGCCGCCCGCGGCAGCGCATTTTCATCGGACTGGAGATCTTGCGTGTTCAAACGATTCATCCCCGCCTTGATGCTGCTGGCCTGCTCGAGCCTCGCCGCCGACGAACCCGGACCGACCGCAGCCCCTGAAAGCGAGCGATCCGACGCCGCATCGTTTCCGGTCACCGAACTGTTCCGGCTCGACCGGATCGTGGTGACCGCGACCCGGACCGAGCGTCTGGCGTTTACCACGCCGGCCTCGGTCAGCCGCATCTCGCGCGACGAGATCAGCCTGATGCAGCCGTATGGCTTCCAGGACGTATTCGAGGCGGTGCCGGGTGTCAGCATCTTCGGCGGTCCGCGCCGGATCGCCGAGGAACCCTCGATTCGCGGCTTTGCCGACGAGCAGGTCGTGATCCGGGTCGATGGCGGCCGCCTCAACTACAACAAGGCCCACGGCGGCCGCTTCCTGCTCGATCCGGCGCTGATCGACTCGATCGAAGTGCTGCGCGGGGCCGGCTCGGCGCTGTACGGCAGCGGGGCGCTGGGCGGGGTGTTCGTGATCGAGACCAGCACCGGGCGCAGCCGCATCGGCGAGCAGGACGGCCTGGGCCTGCGCCTGGGCGGCGGCTACGACGACAACGGCGATCAGTGGCAGGCCAACCTGACCGCTTACGGCCAGCACGGCGGCTTTGACTGGCTGGCGGCCGTGACCCGGCGCGACGTCGGCGAGGACCTGGTCGACGGCTCGGGCAGCGACATCCTGGCCACCCGCGACCAGATCGACAGCCAGCTGCTCAAGCTGGGTTTCCAGCCGGGCTCGAATCAGCGCTTCGAGCTCAGCGTCGAGCGCTTCGACAACCAGGGCCTCAATCCCACCAACAGCAACGAGACGGCGACCGCGACCAACCTGGTCGATCGCCTGACCGAGCGCCGCCAGACCCGCCTGAGCTATCGCAACGATGACCCGGCGCTGAGCTGGCTGGACCTGACCGCCACGCTCTACCGCAACGAGGTCGAGGCGACCGAGTTCCGGCTCGACGACGGGCGGGTCGATTTCACCGACTTCGACACCCGCGGGCTGGACTTGGTCAACTCGATCGAACTCGGCCGGCGCGGCGACGAGCCGCTGCGGCTGACCGTGGGGACCGAGCTCTACCGGGATTCCCAGAGCGGGCTGCGCAACGGCCAGGCGCGGCGCCAGTTTCCGGATGCCGAGGTCGACTACCAGGCCGTCTTCGCCCAGCTCGAGCTGCCGCTGGCCGGTGGCGTATCGCTGATTCCGGGCGTGCGCTACGACGACTTCAGCTACTCGGCCGACGGTGGCTTTCCCGATCGCGACGAAAGCCAGACCACGCCGCGCCTGGCCCTGGGCTGGCAGCCGGCCGATTCCACTTACCTGTGGGTGGAGTACGCCGAGGCCTTTCGCGCCCCCAGCCTGACCGAGCTGTACGCCGATGGCGTACATTTTGTCGTGCCGCTGGGACCCGGCCAGGTCGTGATCAATGAGTTCGTGCCCACCCCCGAGCTTGCGCCGGAACAGTCCAGCCAGATCCAGGTCGGCGCGCGCTGGCGCAAGCCGCGCCTGGGCGAGAGCGATTTTTCCCTGAGCCTGGAAGCGACCGCCCACCGCAGCGATGTGGATGACTTCGTCGACCAGTTCGTGACCTTCATCAGCGGCCCTCCCGCTTTTGATCCGATCACCCAGACGCTGGTGTTTCCTGGCATCACCAGCAACCGCAACGTCGATGCCCGGATCGAAGGCGCCGAGTTCAGTGCCGAACTGGCCCATGCGCGCGGCTATGTGCGGCTGGGGCTGACCCTGCTCGACGGCGAACGCCGCAACGGCGGCGGCGAACTGGCCAGCCTGCAGTCCGACCGCCTGAGCCTTGCGGCCGGCCTGTACCTGTTCGACCGTCAGCTTCGCCTGGGCGGCGAATGGATTGCTGCCCGCGCCCGCGACGATGTGCCCGAAGGGGCGCTGACCACGCCGGGCTACGGCAAGGTCGACCTGAACGCCGCCTGGCTGCCGCGCGCCGGCGCGTTGGCCGGCTTCGAGTTTCGCCTCGGTTTCGACAACCTGCTCGACAAGGACTACCGCATCCACCCCAACGCGATCGACCAGCCGGGGCGGTCGCTGCGCCTGAGCATCGCCCGGGAGTTCCAGTGGCTGAACTGAGATCCAATCGCTCCAACGGGGGTGCCAGGGATGAAGAGCGGCGAACCGAGGACGTCGGCGAGATCGACAGCCGCATGCTGCTCGGGCGCAACGGCCGCATCCTGATCCGTCACAACGGCCACCGCTACGAACTGCGCGAAACCCGCTTCGGCAAGCTGATCCTGACCAAATGACCGACCGACCCACAAGGAGAGTATCCATGCGACACCTTATTGTTGTCCTGCCCGCCGTGCTCTTGCTGACCGCTTGTGCCGGCAGTCTCCCGCGCTCAAGCGCCGACAGCGAGCCGCGGCTCGAGCCGGCCGGCGAGCGCGCCAGCCAGATGGGCGCCGAGGCAGCGCCGCCGGCGGCCGATCGCGCGGCCATTCTGGCCATGGCCGGAGAGTACGTAGTGACCTTTGCCTTCGACGAGACCGTGGCCCTGGCCGAGGGCTACGAGCGCAAGGAGGCCAAGCGCAGCGGCGCTTCCGAAGTGGTGATCGTGGTCGAAGACGAACCCGATCGCATCGTGCTCCAGCACCTGCTGCTAGTCGGCGGTGCCGACGGCGCCCAAGTCATCAAGCACTGGCGCCAGGACTGGACCTGGCAGGCCAGCCATCGACTGGAGTTTCTCGACGATCAGACCTGGCGCAAGGTAGCGGTGGATCCGGAGATTACGCAGGCGGCCTGGACGCAGTGCGTGTTCGAGGTCTCCGACGCGCCGCGCTACTGCGGGACGGGACGCTGGAATCACCGCTACGGTCATCCGACCTGGACCTCGGACCGCAGCTGGCGCCCGTTGCCGCGTCGTGACTACACCACGCGCGACGACTACACCGCGCTCAACGTGGAAAACCGTCACACCATCACCCCCGAAGGCTGGACCCACGAGCAGGACAACTCCAAGGTGGTGCGCGTCGACGGCGACACCCAGCAGGTGCTGGTGCGCGAGTTCGGATTCAACAACTACATGACCACCGACGAGGTCGACTTCGCCCCGGCCTACGAGTACTGGGCACAGACCGGCGCCTACTGGGCCCAGGTGCGCGCCACATGGCAGCGCCATTTCGACAAAGGCGGCGTGGTGCTCGACACCGAGATCGACGGCATGCCCATCATCGACGGCCTGTTCGCCCTCGCAGAGCAGGTGCGCGAGGGTCAGCCGCCGAAGCGGGCCGAGATCGATAAGGTCTTCGAGCGCTACGTGATCCCCATGGCCGCGCAACGCCGGCTCGCCGACCAGGCCACGGCCCGCTAGCCGCCGGCGCTTAGCTGGCGAAATGCCCCGCAAACGGCCCGCTCGATCCGGGCCGTTTCTGCTTGCTGCGCGCGCGCGAACGAACCCGAGCCACGAAGGGTTTATACTCGCCACCCGCTGACTTCCAGGCATCCTCATCGGAGGCATCTCCCATGGTCCGTTCTTCTGTCGTCCTGTTACTGGCCGGCGCCTGCTGTGCGCTGGCTTTCGTGATTGCGGGCGAGCCGGTTGTCGCCGATGAGCCAACCCGATCCAAAACAAAGGCTGAAATGACCGATACCAGCACCGCAAAACCGCCGCTGATCGAGCGCGCACTGAGTTTCACGCCGCCGAGCATCCAGGCCCGGCCCGTTACCATCGAGCAGCTGGGGCGCAAGCGCGTCGACCCCTACGCCTGGCTGCGCGACAACAACTGGCAGCAGGTGATGCGCGATCCAGCGCTGCTGCGCGCCGACGTGCGCACGGTGCTGGAAGCCGAGAACGCCTATCACGATGAGGTCATGGCGCCGCTCGGCGCGCTTGAGGACAAGATCTTTGCCGAGATGCGCGGGCGCATCAAGGAAGACGACAGCTCGGTGCCCAGCCGCGATCGCGAATGGTTCTACTACTCGCGCTTCCGCGAGGGCGGGCAGTACCCGATCTTCGCGCGCCGCCCGGCCGATGCGCAGGGCGAGATTTCCGGCGACGAGATCATCCTGTTTGACGGCGACGCCGAGGCCGAAGATCATGAGTATTTCAGCCTGGCCGCCTTCGAGCACAGCCCGAACCAGCGCTACGCGGCCTGGGCGGTGGACACCAAGGGCTCGGAGTACTACACCCTGCACGTGCGCGATCTGACCACCGGCGAAGACATCGCCACGCTGACCGAAGAAGGCTACGGCTCGCTGGTCTGGGCCAACGACTCGCGCACGATTTACTGGGTCTGGCGTGATGAAAACGCGCGCTCCAAGCGCGTGTATCGCCAGGCCATCGATGCGAGCTCGCGCGAGCTGGTCTACGAGGAGCCCGACGACGGTTTTTTCCTCAGCGTCGAGCGCAGCGAGGGCGACACCTGGATCATGCTGGAGGCCGGCGATCACGCCACCAGTGAAGTCCGCCTGTACGACGCCGATGACCCGGCCGCCGAGGCATTGCTGGTGTCCGAGCGCGAGACCGGCGTCGAGTACGAGCTGACCGAGACCGGCGCGGGCATGTTCATCCTGACCAACCAGGGCGGCGCGATCGATTTCAAGATCATGCGCGCGCCGGTGGCCGATCCGCGGCGCCGGAACTGGGCGGAGTTCATCGCCCACCGGCCGGGGGTATACGTCACCGGCCTGATGGGCTTTGCCCACTGGCTGGTGCGCTCGGAGCGCGAAAACGCCCTGCCGCGCATCATCGTGCGCGACGTCGACAGCGGCCAGGAGTACGCCATCGATTTTGCCGAGGAGGCCTATGCGCTGGGTATGAGCGGTGGCTACGAGTTCGCCAGCGACGAGATTCGCTTTACCTACCAGAGCCCGTCGACGCCGCGCCAGACCTGGGATTTCGACATGGCTTCACGCCAGCGCACGCTGCGCAAGGAGCAGGAGATTCCGTCGGGGCATGACCCTGCAGCCTATACCGTGCGGCGGCTCGAGATTCGCGCGCGCGACGGCGCCAAGGTGCCGGTGACCCTGCTCCACCGCGCCGGTCTTGAACTCGACGGCAGCGCGCCGCTGATGCTCTACGGCTACGGTTCCTACGGCCTGGCCATACCGGCGACGTTTTCGACCAGCAACCTGTCGCTGGTCGACCGCGGCATGATTTTTGCCATTGCCCACGTGCGCGGTGGCACGGACAATGGCTACCAGGGGTACCTGGACGGCAAACTCGACCGCAAGAGCAACACCTTCAACGACTTCGTCGACGCCGGCCGGGCGCTGATCGAGGCCGGCTACACCGGCCAGGGCCGGATCGTCGCTTTCGGCGGCTCGGCCGGCGGGCTGCTGGTCGGCGCGGCCATGAATCAGGCGCCCGAGCTGTTTGCCGGCGTGATCGGCGCGGTGCCTTTCGTGGACGTGCTCAGTACCATCTCGGACCCCTCGCTGCCGCTGACCCCGCCGGAGTGGAACGAGTGGGGTAACCCGATCAGCGACGAGGCCGCCTACGACTACATACGCTCCTACAGTCCCTACGACCAGGTCAGCGCCCAGGCCTATCCGCATCTGCTGGCCACCGCCGGACTGACCGACCCGCGCGTGACCTACTGGGAGCCGGCCAAGTGGGTGGCGCGGGTGCGCGAGCTTCGGACCGACGGCGGGCTGACCCTGCTGCGCACCAACATGGGCGCCGGCCACGGCGGTGCGTCCGGGCGCTTCGACTCGCTGCGCGAGCGCGCCCAGGACTACACGTTTGCGCTGCTGGTCGCCGGCCTGGCCGAGGCCGAAGTCGACGGCGACTGAGCGCCTACCTAAGCCGCCCGCTGTAGCTCGGTGCCCGCAGCACCGCGTTGGCCAGCAGGCCCTGCAGGCCGTCCAGATAGGCGCGCACGGCCGGGTCTTCGGTAAAGCCGATGACCAGCCCGCGCTCCTGGCGCTGGACGACCACGAACGGCTTGTAGGCCAGCTGGCGCCGATTTTCTTCCCATAGCTGACCGCTGGCCAGCAGCTCGTCGGGACCGGTGTAGCGCGCCACGGTAGCGCCCTGGTCGCGCTGGAGCGGGGCGAAGATGCGATCGCCCCTGACCAGCACCTGGACGGTCTCGGCAATGCCTGCGCCCAGCCAGTGCTCCTGGTCGACCGCAGCGCGCACCAGCACGCCGCTGACCGAGTCCGGATCCTCGCTGGCCGGACGCATGGCGGCATCCAGCTGCGTGCCGTCGTCGACCAGGGTGCCGGGCACGCGCGCGCTGTCCTCGTCGCCTTCCTCGCCAGAATCGACCCCGTCTTCGACCGCCTGGTATTCGGCGCGCAGGGCCAGCAGGTCGATGTCAGGATGCGCGGCCCATTCGGTGGCATCGGCCATGGTGACCAGCACACCGCCTTGGTCGACCCACTCGGCCAGGTGGGCGGCACCCGACTCGCCCAGCACCGAGGCATAGCTGCCGAAGCGCCCGCCGCCGCTGTCGGGCAGGATCAGCACGTCGAAGTGATTGAGATCGGCCCGGGCCAGGGTGCGGCCGCGGATCGGCGTGACCGGGTAGCCGATCTGGTGCTCGATGACAAAGCGCACCGCGCCGGCGCTGTAGAAATCAGTCGAGGCATCCCAGGCCATGGCGATGCGCGGGGCGACCAGCGGCCGGACCTTGCCGCTGCCCAGGCTGGGCCCTTCGGTGACCCAGCTCGAATCCAGCCCCACCGCCTGGGCCCCGGTTTGTTCGGCCAGCGCGCGCACGATCTCGACCAGGTCTTCGGGGTTGCCCGCGACGGGCACGATCAGGCTGCCGGCAGGATAGCGATTGCCGTCCTGGACAAAGGCTTCCTCGTTCGACAGCACTTTCAGCCCGCGCCGCAGGGCGGCGGCGAGAAAGCGCGGGTTGGCGGTCGACCCGCCGGGCACGATCCAGGCCACGGCGGCCTCGCCGCTCGGGGCCGGGCTGGAAGGCCGGTCGTCGGTCGCCACGGCGGCCAGGCCGTCGACCGCCAGCGAGCGGTTGCACTCGAGCACGTCGACGTTGAACATCAGCGGCAGCGACCAGGCGGTCACGTCGTAGATTTCATCGGGCAGGTCGCGGGCGCGGCGTCGCTCCTGGGCGGCGAGGAAGTCGGCGTCCATTTCCACGCGCTCGTCAAGCAGAACGCGCAGCTTGCGGTGCGACGGCTGGGCGCCGGGAATCAGGTAGCTGCCGGCCATCAGGTCGCGACCGCAGGCGTTGATGCCTTCCTCGGCCCGGAACACCTCGGCGCCGTGGCGGGCCAGCAGGGTGGCGAGGCGATCGGCACCGCCCTGGTCCTGCTGGACCGGAATCACCCAGCCGCCGGGCCCGTCGCGGCCGGCCATGGCGACCGCCTGGCGCCGGTAGGCGGCGAAATCACTCCACAGTTTGTCGCGCTCGCGGGCCACGGTCTGGGCGGTGGCCAGCGCGGCGATGAAATATTCCTCGACGGTGTCGTAGAAGGTGAACTCCTCGCCGCTTTGGGTGCGCGCGACCAGGCCGCGGGCCGAGCCCTGCTCGTAGGTCATGGCCACGCCGCCGTAATACGACGGCCAGCTGGCGCCGTAGCCGGGATAGAAAGCGTCGTAGACCTCGCGCGTGAAATAGGGAAAGCCGAAGCGGTCGAACCAGCGCGCGTTGTTGCGCCCGAACACTTCCAGGCTGGCGCGCTGACCGCTGGCCAGCAGCGGATTGTAGGGCACGGCCTCCGGGGCGAAGAAAAAGGTCGAGTCGGTACCCATTTCGTGGGCGTCGACGAAAGCCAGCGGGTACCACTGCAGCAGAACCTCGGCGTGACCCCGGGTTTCGGGCTGGGTCATCGCCAGCCAGTCGCGATTGAGATCGAACAGGTAGTGGTTGACCCGGCCGGTCGGCCACGGCTCGTCGTGCTCGGCCGCCAGCCGCGAGGCGATCGGCTCCAGCCCCAGCGCTTCCTCGAACTCGTGGATGAAGCGCGCCAGGCCGTCGGGGTTCTGAACCGGCGCAATGAACACCAGGCTGTGCTCCAGGATCTCATCGACCACCGCGTCGCCGTCGGCGGCCAGCAGATGCAGGGCCAGCTGCATGGCCGATTCCGAGGGAGAAATTTCGTTGCCGTGGACGGTGGCCGCGTACCAGTAGGTGCCCGGTACGCGCTCCAGCGCCTGCTCTACGGCCGCAGCCTCATGCCGGTGCGGATGGGCGATGACCTGGATGTCGGCCCGGATTTCGTCCAGGGCGGCGATCCGCTCCGGCGTGCCGATGACGGCGTAGAACAGCTCGCGACCCTGCCAGCTCGTGGCATAGGGGACCAGCTTGATCCGTTCCGGCCAGGTCTCGGCCAGGGCCTCGAACCAGGTCCGCACCTGGGCCGGGGTGCTGATCCGCTCGCCGAGCTTGTGGCCGACCACGGCCTCCAGCGACGGGGCTTCATCGACATAGCGGGTTTCGGGCAGAAACGGACTCTCGGTGGCGGTCGCCAGGGAGGAGACCAGCAACAGCAGGGCGATCAGGACAGCGAGGACAGCGGGCATAAGGTGCGTAGCGGTTTGGGACAAGCGCACAGCATACCCAATCCGGCGTTTTTAGTCCTCGACCTTTTCCAGGATCGCGCTGACGATGTCGTGCATGGTCAAAATGCCTTCCAACTCGTTGTTGCTGGAGACAATCACCCGCTTGATATCCAGATCGAGCATCATCTGGACGGCATGCCGGACTTCCAGCTGGCGCGGCACGGTCACGGCCGGCTTGCTGGCGATGTCGTAGACGTTGATCAGGTCGACATCGCCTTCTTCCTGGACCACGGTGCGCAGGATGGTGGTGTAAGTCACGATGCCCCAGGCATCGCTTTCGTGGCGCTTTTCGACGACCAGTGACTTGACCCGGCGATCGCGCATCTTCTCCATCGCCTCGCGCAGCGTTGCCATGCATGAGACCGTGACCACATCGGTGATCATCATCTCTGCCACCAGCTTTCGTGATGCCTGATTGTCCATGTTGCTTGCCTCCTAGACTTCGTCTTCAAGGTGCTTTGTGAATTGATCGACATCCCGCGTGTCGATGCCGCCCAGGTGCTCAAGCGGAACGGTAAACGCAATCCCGCGCGGATTGTCGTCCAGCTCCAGTCCCCGGATCAGGGCCTTGAGGACCTGGAGCGAGAGTTTTTTCTCGAGCACGAACAGCAACACGGACTGCGAGCCTTCGTAAGTCAAGCCAAAGAAGGTTTTCTTGACGTCCGAGGTGATGCCGCGCGCATTGAGCAAAGTGACCGACCCGGCACCCGTTTCACGCGCGATGTCGATGGCTTTGTCCTCCATCTCTTCGGCCAGGATCGCCACAAGAACAGAAAATTTCATGGTTTATCCACCTCTGGTTCGGGCCAGGAATTCGGCCATGATTGCATACAGCATGACGCTGACGATCGGAAAAATCGAGGCAAAGGCGATCAGCCCGAAGCCGTCGATCATGACGTTGCGCCCTTCGATCTGGGTGGCCAGGCCAATGCCCAGCGCCGTGATCAGGGGCACGGTGACCTCCGAGGTGGTCACGCCGCCGAGATCATAGGCCAGCGCCACGATGTACTTCGGCGCCAGCCAGGTCAGCGCGATGACCAGCGCGTAGCCGACCATGATGTACAGGTGAATCGAGTCTCCGACAATGATTCGATGAACGCCGATGGTAATGCCCACGGCAACGCCAAGCGCCACAACCAGCCTGATTGCGTTGCCGCTGATCTTGCCCTTGGCCGCCTGTTCGGCCTGTCTGCCCACGGCGATCAGGGCCGGCTCGGCCATGGTGGTGGCAAAGCCGATGGCGAATGCGAACAGGTACAGCCAAAACACGCTGCCGTGGGCGATGAGTTGCTCCGCCATGCTCTCACCGATAGGAAACAGTCCCATTTTCAGTCCGACGATAA
>JBMCIV010000008.1:0-13432 GCA_048616735.1 Wenzhouxiangella sp.
GCGCATTCCCGAAGGCGTATCCCAGCGCTGCCGGGACGTCGACCAGCAGTTCTATCACGAAACCCGTCAGCGCGAGCTTTATCTGCAGCTGCACCAGCAGGTCAAGGGGCGCTACCGTCTGTTAATCGATCTGCACAGCGGAACGGACGAGGCCGGGCCGGGCGCCGACCTCTATTGCCGCGATGCTGAACTCCTTGAACGCATCGGCACGCGGCTGGCGCCTGAGCTTGGCGAGCGCGTACGCCTGGTGCGCATCGTCGATGCGCGCGAGCCCGCCGGCGCCGGCGGCCCCCAGGCCGTCGTCGATGCCGAAGCCCGAACCAGCATTCCGGCAGCCATCTGGACCGGCGGGCGTCCGGTCTACGTCGGTCTTGAAGTCTATCTGCCCGAGCCGGCCGATAGCACAGAGGCCGAAGAGCTGGCCTGCCGCCTGATCCGCTGCATTCAGGCCTGCGCCGTGCCGCGTTGAGGCCGAACGGCTAAACGCGAAAAAAGGGCCTGCGCTTGCAGGCCCTTTCTTCGTTTCTCGAGACTTCAGACTTTGTAGATCAATCGGACAGCGTGACCACGCTTTGGGCCAGCAGATCCTGGTCGCCGATGAAGTCGGCGTCGATGACCGCATCGATACTGACCCGATCGCCGACGTCAATCTGCTGGAAACCTTCATCATCGAGCGGATCGTAGGGCAGCGCGCTGGTATCCACGCTCAACTCCATCTCGCCGGTGTCGATGGTGAAGGTCTTGGTCGTCGGGTCGACTGACTCCACGGTGCCGATATAGATCAAGTCACCGGGGACCGCGTCGACGTTGACGACCCAGGCTCCATATTCTTCCTCGTCGTCCGGACTGGCGTAGAAGAAGGTGTTCAACCCCTCGACGTAAACGCTTCCGGCTTCGATCGTCGTGTTTGCAAACAGGTTCTGATCGACCTTGCCATAGACCGTGACCCGATCTCCGTCCATCAACGGCCAGGCATCGCCGAAGGCATCCCAGTCGTCCATTTCCACGGTGATCATGCCGTCGCCGTAGTCCAGCCGGAAGCTGTCGGGCGTGGTCGAGGTGACGGTACCCGCCAGGCTGATCCAGGATTCATCCGGCTGCTCTCTCGGATCCTGCGCATGGGCCGAAAAGGCCAGGCCAGCGGCGATCAGGGCAACCGCCAGTGCCTTCGGTGTAAAAATCTCGCTTGCACGTGCGTTGATCGGGTTTTTCATGATTCGACCTCCGGTTGGGAGTGAAAAAGTCTTCCCGCAGCGGCAAAAGCGCCCGCGGACATCTTCATCACACCAGAACTCGAGGGACGGCGCATCAACCTAGGTTAATGCTGACGCCTTCTGGAGGTAGTGCTTGGTCGGGCGCGCGGTCTTTTGGAACCCGCATAGCTGCTGCAGTTCGAGCGGCTCAAGTACCGTCAGGCCCTCGGGGCCCGTTTCCACCAGTCCCCGTTTTTCCAGCTTGCGGCAGCAGCGATTGGCGTGGACATGGGAGATGCCCAGCGCCTCCGCGATCTGCCTCTGGGTAATCGGCATCGTCATCGCTTCGGCCGGCGGTGTGCCCGCCGCGAGCATTCGCTGCTGCAGCTCGACCAGCAGGTGGGCAATGCGACGCGTGGCATTGAGCGCGCCGATGCGAAAGATCTGCTGCTCCAGGACGCGCTCGTCCTGGGCGCCGATCCAGCACAGCGCAACCGCCAGCTTGCCCGATTGGCGAAACGTCTCCATGAGCTCGACACAGGGAATTTCGGCCAGCGAGCCGTCGGTAATCATCTCGACCCCGGCATCGCTTCGGTCGAACAGGGCACCATAGAGACCCACGCTGTCGCCGGGCAGGAGAAAGTTGACGATCTGTCGCGTCCCGTCGGGCCCGGATCGGAAGCGCACGGCCCAGCCGGACAGCAGAATCCGGGTGCATTCAAATCGGCTTTTTTCAGCCTGGATTGTGCTTCCTGCAGGATAGTCGCGCGTGCGTCTTTGCAGATTTTCCAGGATCGCGATGTCATCGTCATCGACAATCCCGATGTGTTTCAGTCGCGCCTGCATCACCATTGAACTCCATCCCACGGGCGTCTGCCTTGCCTGGCGCCACCCCGTTTGAAGAGCCTACGACATTCACCCGACCCGAGCGGCCCATGGCGTCAATTCGGTGCAGAAAACTGCGGTCTTTGGGGGTTTTGTGCTCCAGTGGCCGTTTCCGGCCCTTCAGCGGCGCTTTCGCGCTACCGTAAAACGGCATGAGCGACGAGTATGAAAAAGGCGCCCTAAAGCGCGAGGTCGGCCTGCTTCAGCTGACCTTCTACGGCACCGGGACAATTCTCGGCGCCGGTATTTTCGTCGTTATCGGCGAAGTCCTGGGCGAGGCGGGTGGACTGGCGCCGCTGGCCTATCTGCTGGCCGCCGTGGTCGCGCTGACCACGGCGCTTAGCTACGCTGAAATGGCCGCCCGGGTGCCCACGGCCGGCGGTCCCGTCGACTACGTGGAGCGCGCGTTCGGTCGGCGCTGGCTGGGTTCGCTCGCCGGCTGGGCGCTGATCGTGGCCAACATCGTCTCGGCCGCGACCATCATCACGGGGTTCGTGGCCTACCTGTCGAGCTTCATCGGGGTCAGCGACTGGCTGGCAACGACCCTGATCACGGTCGCGGTCGTTGCTGTGGCCGCGGCCGGGATGAAGGAAAGCGCCTGGCTGATGACCGCCACAACCCTGATCGGGATCGGCACACTCCTGCTCGTGCTGTGGGCATTGCGCGACGGCTTGCTGGCCGCGCCGCAAGTCATTGCCGCGGCACCGGCGCAGCTCGATGGTTCTGCCGGAGCGGCGTTGCTCGGCGGGGCGTTCCTGGCGATCTATTCGTTCATCGGCTTTGGCGACATGGCCCTGGCGGCCGAAGAAGTCCGTGACGTCAAACGCGTGCTGCCCAAGGCAATGGTTCTGTCGCTGGCCGTGGTTTTTGTGTTCTACATGACCGTATCGGCCGCGGTCGTCGGAGCCGGTGGAGTCGAGGAACTGGTCGCGGCCAGGGCCCCGCTGGTGCTTGCAGCCGGGCGCGAAGGCTGGCCGGAACTGCCAATTGCCGTGGCCAGCCTGGCCGTGATCGTCAACGGCGCGCTCACTCAAGTGATCGCTTCGGCCCGGCTGCTGTTCGATGCCGGCCGCGACGGCCGCGGCGCGCCCGCGACCTTGGGCAAAGTCAACGCGTCAACCCACACGCCGCTGGCGGCCACGCTGACCGTGGGGATCATCGTGCTGGGGCTCGCGCTGTTCGTGCCCCTCAAGCAGCTGGCCACGGGCACGGGGTTCGCCATTCTTGTCGTGTTTGTTGGCGTCAACGCGTCGCTGATCGTGTTCAAGCGACGCGAACAACCGGAGGAGGTGCCCGACATCCCCGTTGTCGTTCCATGGATCGGTTGCTTCGTCTGCTCGGGGGCGCTGATCGGCCAGCTTGGTCTCTACCTGGCCTGAGCGACTCGGGGTTCTGTCTAATCGTCGACCCGATGGCCCCTTTCACGGCCCTCGGTTTCGGCTCGGCGCAGATAGGTATCCAGCAGCACCCGGCGCACGGCCTGGCTGTAACCGGCGGCCACGCCCAGCAGCAGCGTCGTCAGCGCGGCCTTGTCCGGATGGTCGCGCACCCACTGACTCAGCAGCGGATCAGCCCGCTTTGCCTGCTTGCGCAAAAAGGCCTCGAATTCTTCGCCCGGGTCCAGCGGCTCGGCGCGTGGGCGCTTTCTGGCCGCAGGCGCCGATAACTTGGCGACCAACAGCACGAAGGCGATCGCGACAATGCCTGCCGCCGCGGTCACCAGCGCCGCCAAAGCCGGCGACAGCATCGGCAGCAGGCTGAAATAGCACGCCAGCGCCAAAAAGGCGATTACGCAGACCAGCAGCGGGATCACGATCAGCGCCGCTATCGCGCTGGTCTCGGCTTTCTTTTTCAGACGCTCAAGCATGATCGCCGTTCCGGCCGACTCACCGGTCCAGCAATTTACCGAGGATGAAGCCCAGTCCCAGGGCCACGGCCAGGCTGGTCATGGGCCGATCCTCAATTTCGCTTTCGAACGAATCCCAGCCGCGGCGAACCTGCTGACCCGATCGCTGGGCCGCGTTGCTCAAGCGCTCACGGCCTTCTTCGGCCGCCTCTCGAATTTTGTGGCTGCCTTCGCTGGCGGTGTCTTTTGCCAGCTTGGAAATCGACTTGCCAATCTCGGAAACGTCGGATTTGAGGCTGGCGAACTCTTCCCTTAGTTCTTTGAGTTCCTTGTCAGTGGCGGTGGTCATACGGATTCCTTTTTTGATCGGTTCGCTTTGACCGTATCATGGCCGTCTGCACGCTTTTCTGTTTTTGGCGGAAATAGACCCGATTCAGACGCGCCCACAACCCCCACTGGCCATGGAACCTGACATCAGAAGCCTGCAGCAGTTGCTGGATGCACTGCGCACCATTGATCTGGATCACAGTCCGGTGGACCTGGACGACATCCTCCAGGTCACGGGACGGCGTTCGTTCGGGCCGATTCTGCTGGTGGCCGGGCTGGTGACGCTGGCCCCCCTGATCGGCGACATTCCGGGCGTGCCGACGCTGATGGCGCTGCTGGTGATCGTGGTGTCGGCACAGCTGCTGGCGGGACGGCGACGAATCTGGCTACCGCGGTTCCTGCGCGAGCGCTCGATCACGCGACCTACCCTGGAAAAAACCCTGGATCGGCTGGAAGGCCCGGCCCGGTTCATCGACCGGTTTTTCCATCCCCGCCTGAGTTTCCTCGTCATGGGGGCCGGCAGCCATCTGATCGGGAGCTCGGCGCTGCTGGTCGCCCTGATCATGCCGATGCTGGAATTTATTCCATTTAGCGCGACCCTGGCCGGGGCCGCACTGACCGCCTTCGGCCTGTCGCTGATTGCGCGCGACGGCTACCTGGCGATTTTTTCGCTCGCTACGACAGCCGCGGTGATCGCGCTGGTGATCTATCAAGCCCTCACCTGGTAGATGCTAGACCGGCGACCAATTGTTTTTCGCTTCAGAATTCCATGCCGATGCGCAGGCCCAGGCCGAGATGATCCTTGATGTCCGGATCGGTGCCCGGATCGAGCGTGTACTGAATCGCGGGCCGTACGCTCAAGCCCGGCAGCAGCTTGTAGTGGTAGGTCAACTCGATCACGGTCTCGCGGCGCTCGGCGCGTTCTCCATCCTGGCGCAACCGGTCGATGAAGTCATCGCCGTTGACCACCGATGACACCCCCAGGCCGAGCAAGTCTTCATCGCGCCCGGGGATCAGCCCGGTATACACCAGCCCGGCGGCCTGGTGGCCGGCGAAACGGTTGACCCGCTGATCGGCGCGACCGATGCGGACAAAGCCGCTCAGTCCCTGGTCTTGGCTGCCGGCCTCGTTGAACAAGACGCCTTCAGCGAAGGCATAGGCGCCGCGCGTCGAGTTGATCGTGCCGCTGCCGTCGAGGCGCTCGAAATCACCCGCGTATCGCCAGCCGCCCAGCCCCAAGCGCAGAAACTCGAAGCCGTAAGGCTGCCAGTCGGCCTCGCCGATCCAGAAACGGCCGTCGCCGTCGTTCAGATCAGCCGAAACGCCTTCAATCACCGCACCGGTCAGGCCAAACTGCGGCGCGACCTGCACCCGCGCCCGCAACCCCAGGCCCGACAGCGATGAAATGGATGGCGCGTTGTTTTCCACGTCGGGCAGTTCGAGACCGAAGCCGAAGCCGCTGTTGAGGAAGACGGCGGCGGTTTCTCGGACGTCAAACTCCGAGTCCACCTCGAACATGCCAACCAGCATGTTCAAACGCTGCTGCAGCAAGGACTGCTCGAATGAGAATTCGAGCACTTGCAGCCGATCGTCGTCGACGAGGTCGCTAGGCTCGTGCACGGACCCCGATAGGTCGGCCGGTTCCCGGCCGCCGCTGCCGGCGGCGTGGACGTAAAAAGTGCCTCCGGCCCAGCCGAACAATGCGGCCAGGTCGGCCGCGAAGATCAGCTCGAACTCGTTAGAGACGGCCGAACCATCGCCGAGCCCGCCCCGGATACCGCGAAAGCCATCGCTGGTATTGAAAGCCTCGACGCGCACGCCGCGCTCCAGCCACGCCGTTCTCTTGCCGCCCCAGTCGCCGGTCAGATGCTCGTCGAAGACCTCGTTTGAGTGCGCCGTTCCCGCCACAAGCAATGCAGCGGCTGTCAGCCCGTACCCACCACACCTGCAGAATTTTGTCATCGTCGATTTGGCATCCGGCTAACCCGACATTTAGGGGCGCAGGCCCTGCTCCGGTGGCCTGACCCGGCCAACAAATTAGCCTACATTATTCGCTCACCGATGTTTGATCCAGCGGGCCAGAACCACCGACGTTCATCGCGCGTCCGGCCGCCTTGCTTGTACTTCAACGCGATCTGCACCATCCTAGATCGATGAACACAACGACGACCGACAGCAGTCTTGCCGCGCGCGCGAGCCGCATCGCCGCGCTGGCGCAAACGCTGGTGCGCCGGATTCGCCTGCTGGGCTGGATAGGGCTGGTCTCGGCGGCCTGGCTGTGGCTGGTGCTGTTCGTGATTCTGGGTTCGATTCCGCACTTCCTGCTGGTCTTCCCGGCGGCCGCCGTCGGACTGATCCTGCTGCTGCCGGGTGCGGTGGTGCTGCTGACCACGCTGGGGCTGGACAGTCTGGGCCGGCTACCGCAGCGTCTGGGCGCAGGCAGCCCCCCGCCGCCCAGTGCCCCCGCCGCCGCCCGACGCGGCCCGGTCGCGCTGTTGCGCAAACTGTGGTCGATCCGCCGCGAGATTCTCGGCCACCGGCTTGCGCTGATCCGCTACGCCGGCGCCGTGCGCCTGTTCACGCTGCCGGTGCTGCTGCTGATCAGCCTGGCCATCCTGGCCTGCCTGTTTCAGGTCGCTGTGGCGCTGGTCAGTCTGCCGGTGGTGCTGCTCAGCCTGCTGCTGTGACTTAAGCGCAGCGGTCGCATCAAGCTTTCGGGGATCGGTGTCCGAGCTTCTTCAAGGTACCGCCGCTTGTGACCCGTGCCGCGCTGTTCAGCCGGCCGGTGCTCTCATGACCATCAAGAAACCGGTCAGAAGACCTCATGGCTCGGAGTCGTCGGTCTCATTGGTTTCGGTCTCCGGGTCGTCCACATCGCGCAAGGTCACCTCGCCGCGTTCCAGGCCCTTGAATATCCGGGTTTCCTGCTCGACGACCTGGCGGAAATCCCAGGCCTCGGTCCTCAGACCACGCCGGCCTGCTCCAGCAGCCTGGGGATTTTCTTTCTGAAGGGGAAAAAGCCCTTGACTGCGTGCGGCCAGGCCCGTGCGTCCCAGTCGTTGCCGACCCGGTACAGCGTGACTGCGCGCTGATCCAGTTCGCCGGCCAGCCGGTCGAGACCGTCGGCCAGCGGTCCGACCGGGGCTTGTGAAGTGACAACCGTCTCGACGCCGGCAGCCTGCGCCTGGCGACTGATCACCTCGGCGTCGAGATTGTCCCGGACGACCACTTCGAAATCGCGTTTTTTTTGCAGCACTGCGGCGGCATCGGCAGCGGAGGCCTGGACGAAAGCTGCGGCCTTGTCGCCGAACGGCCAGGGTGCTTGTTGATGACCGCCTCCAACAACGACCGCACCGCGCAGATCGAATCCACTGCTCGAACAGGCCGACGCGCTCAGATCGTCTCCATGCACCAGTAAAAGCGCCGGCTTGGCGCGGGCCACGGGAGGGAGTTCTTCCAGGGCTTCGCGCGCGTACGGGGCTTCGTCGCGCACCGGATCGGCGGTTTCGGCCAGGCCGGCCGGACGGTATCGACCGTGGGTGTACTTCTCGATATTGTCCGGCCGGGCCAGGTAGGTCTTGCCCGCGGTCTGAATGCCGGCCACCCAGCGCCAGCTCAGGGTGTTGGAGGCCGGATCGGCATCCAGCAGGTGGCGCAGAAAAAAATCCGCGCCCAGCGTCCAGGGCAGACGCAGGGTGAAGATCCAGATCGAGGCGAACCACATGCGAACGTGGTTGTGCAGGTAGCCGGTCGCGACGAGTTCTTGCGCCCAGTCATCAAAGCACTCGATCCCGGTGCGGCCGGATTCGGCCTCGACCAGGGCAAGAGCCAGGCCGCTGCTGGCCTCGATCCGCTCGCGGTCGCTATCGCGCTCGGCCAGAAAATCCCGCCAGACCCGCGGTCGCATTTGCAGCCAACCTTTCCAGTAGCTGCGCCAGAAGACCTCCTGGATGAACTTCTCGGCCTGGTTCGGACTGTGCTGTTCGACAACCGCGGCGATGACCTCGCGCTCAGTCAGGATTCGATGGCGCAGGTAGGGCGAGAGCATGGAGACGTTGGGCTTGAACCCGGGACCAGGGTCGGCGTTGCGCTCGGCGGCATAAGCGCGCCCGGCGCGCGGTGCGAAATCGGCCAGGCGAGCCAGGGCGGCTGAACGGATCGGCGGGAACAGGTCCAGCGGGAGAGGAAAATGCTTCACGGCGGCAACGGCAGGGATTGATGGAGCCGCCAATTTTCAGACCTGCCAGCCAAGGCTTCGTGAGCGAGACGGCGCCAGGACGAGGGCCGAAGAGACCTGGCCTTGGATCCGCATTCATCTGCGGTAAAAGCGCTCTTTATAACAATCGTGCGCCCAAGGTCGCGTGAGATCTGGCCCGACCGAGGCTAAAGGGGACAGACGTTATAGTGAGCTTTCAGCCGATCCCATGCGAGAACCCAAAGATGCCAACCTTGACCCGCTTCACCCGACTGCTGGCCATCGTGCTGGTCACCACGGCGCTGCCCCTGGCGGCGACAAGCGCGCCCGACGACGTGATGATGCGCGCCATCTCCGGCCAGAGCGAATCGATCGCAGGACGTGAAGTGGCCTACTTCGACGAAGACCCGGCCACGCGCGGCTACCTGGCTGTTCCGGAAGGCGAAGGGCCATTCCCGGCGGTGATCCTGATCCACGAGTGGAACGGCGTGGTCGAGCGCATCCGCCACACCGCCGACGCCTTCGCCGCCCACGGCTACATCGCCTTTGCCGCCGACCTCTACCGCGGCCAGACCGGCTCGAATCGCGATGAGAATATCGCCCTGATGCGAGCAGCACGGGCCGATGAGGACACCATCATCCGCAACCTCGATGCGGCCGTCTCATGGGTGCGCGAGAACACCCCGGCCACCGGCAAGGTCGCCACCGTAGGCTGGTGCTTCGGCGGCGGGCTGGCGCTGTCGTATGCCCTGGGCGGCGAGCGCCACGAGGGCACGGCGATCTTTTACGGCTCGCTCCTGGACGATCCGGAAGCGATGTCGCACATCCATCACGAGGTCTACGGCACCTTCGCCGAAAACGATCGCGGCATCCCGGTGGCCGAAGTCGAGGCCTTCGTGGAGGCCCTGCGTTCGGCCGGAATCGACAACGACGTCCACGTCTACGACGAGGTCGATCACGGCTTCTGGCTCTACACCGAACGCGACCCGGCCAACAACCGGCCTGCGGCCGCGCACGCCTGGGAGCGGCTGAAGATGTACCTGGAGCGGGTGATCGGCGACGGCGATGCCGCCGCCCACGACCACTGATCGACAGACCGGCCGCGCAGCACTTTTCGCGACCGGTCGAACACGTTAAGCTGTACGCGATTCCTCGGGGCGGCCATGTGGCCTGAGACACCCTTCCTCATCAGGGTGGACCCGTTGAACCTGATCCGGATCATGCCGGCGTAGGGACAGGAACGCGACCATCCCCCGTGCAGACCGGGTCTCCCTTTGGCTTTTGATCTCAAGGAGACCTGCCCATGAAACCTTCGACCCTGATGGCCGGCCTTTGGCTGGTATTTCCCCTGACGACCGCCGCCCAGGGACAAGACGACAACGACAGCCAGACCGAGGAGTTGACCGACCGCATCGTGGTCACGGCCGATTTCCGGCCCGTCGGCCTGTTCGACTTAAGCGGCAGCGCCACGGTCATCGATGCCCAGACCGCCCGCCAGCGCAATGCCGCCCACCTGGAGGACGTGCTCAACCTGGCCCCCAACGTCAACTTTTCCAGCGGCGCCTCGCGCGGTCGTTTTTTCCAGATCCGCGGCATCGGCGCGCGCAGCCAGTTCGTCGAACCCTCCAACGCCTCGGTCGGGCTGCTGGTCGACGGCATCGACCTGACCGGCCTGGGCGGGGCGGCCAGCACGCTCGACATCGAGCAGGTCGAGATCCTGCGCGGCCCGCAGGGCACGCTGTTCGGCGCCAACGCCCTGGCCGGCATGATCAACATGGTCTCGGCGGCCCCGACCAGGACCTTCGGCGGCCGCTTCGCGACGCGCCTGGGCGAGTTCGGCACCCGGGCGTTCGAAGGCGTGGTGTCGGGTCCGTTGGGCGAGACGCTCGGCTATCGCCTGGCCTACGGCAGCGAGCGCAGCGACGGCTACCAGGACAACGCTTTCCTGGAGCGCGACGACGTCGCCGGGATCGACGAGCAGACCCTGCGCGGCCGCCTGGTCTGGCGCCCACACCAGCGACTGACGGTCGACTTCACCGGGCTTTACCTGGATATCGACAACGGCTACGACGCCTTTTCGCTGGACAACACCCGCACCACCCTGTCCGATGAGCCGGGCCACGATCGCCAGGAAACCCTGGCCGGATCCATGCGCCTGCGCTGGCAGGCGGTCGATGCGTTCGCCGTCGAGGCGCTGCTCAGCCGGGTCGATGCCGACCTGGAGTACGGCTTTGACGAAGACTGGAGCTTCGTTGGACTGTGCGAGGTCTTCGAGTGCCCGTTCGGCGGTTATTCCTCGTTCGACAACTACCTCCACGACAACCGCAACACCACGCTCGATGTGCGCGCCGTTTCGGCCTCCGGCCCGGACGAGTTCGGCTTGGCGATCGGCGCCTACCAGCGCGACCAGACCCAGCGGCTACGCCGCGTCTACACTTTTCTGGCCGAGGACTTCTTGCGCGACTACGAAACCGACAACCGCGCCCTGTACGGCCGGGTCGAGGTGCCGCTGGCCGAGCGCGTCACGCTCCAGGCCGGGCTTCGCTACGAGCAGCGCGAAGCGCGCTATGCCGACAGCGACGGCGCGCGCTTCCGGCCCGATGAGAGCCTGTGGGGCGGGCGGCTGGCCCTGCAGTACCGCCTGGCCAACGGTGGCCAGGCCTATGCGCTGGCCTCGCGCGGCTACAAGGCCGGCGGGGTCAACAGCGACTCGACCATCCCCGACGCGCAGCGCGAATTCGCCACCGAGGTGCTGTGGAACTACGAACTCGGCTTCAAGGCCCGCTTCCAGCAGGGCCGGGTCGACCTGCGCGCCGCACTGTTCTTCCAGGACCGCGAAGACATCCAGACCCAGCAGTCGCTGGTCGTGCCGATCGAGGGCAATCTGTGCCCGTGCCGCTTCATCGAGTTCCAGACCAACGCCACGGCCGGCCAGAGCTACGGCCTGGAGGCCGAGCTCAACTGGCAGGTCAACGATTCGGTCCAGACCTTTGCAAGCCTGGGCCTGATGGACTCGCGCTTCGAAGATTTTCTCAACTTCTCGCACGTCGATGCCGACCCGGAGAGCGGACAAGCCGTCGACCTGGACGGTCGCGACCTGCCCCATGCGCCCAACTACATGTTTGCCCTCGGCGCCGTGTTCGCGCTGTCGGAACACTGGTATCTGCGCGCCGAGGTCGAGGGCAAGGACGCGTTTTTCTTCTCCAGTCGCCACGAGGTGCGCTCGAACGCCTACGAACTGTTCCACGCTCGACTCGGCTATCGCACCGGGGGCTGGGATCTTGCGCTGTGGGCACGCAACATCAGCGATACCGAGGTCAAGACGCGCGGCTTCGGCAGCTTCGGCAATGATCCCAGAGACGGCTACATCGTCGAGCCCTATTTCCAGTTCGGTCAGCCGCGGGTGCTCGGCGTATCGGCCAGCTATGCCTTCTGATCACCGGGTTTGCGCGCGCTGATGTCAGAGCCTTGGCTCGATACGCTGGCCGAACGCCTGACCGCGATGTCGGGCTGGGAGGCCGCGGCCGTGGTACTGGCCGTGGCTTACCTGCTGCTGGCCGTGCGCCAGAATCCGTGGTGCTGGGCCGCGGCGTTTGTGAGCACGGCGATTTTCACCGCGCTGTTCTGGCAGGTGCAGCTGGTCATGCAGTCCGCGCTCAACGTGTATTACATGGCCATGGCGGTCTACGGCTGGTGGCACTGGCGGCACGGTGGGAGGGGGCAGGGTGAGTTGCCCATCGTGCGCTGGTCCTGGCGACGACACCTCCTGACCGTGGGCCTGATCTGCGCGTGCGCGCTGGTCTCGGGCTGGCTGCTGGCCGGCCACGGCAGCGCGGCCCGACCCTACCTCGACTCGCTGATCACCTGGGCTGCGGTGGTCACCACCTTCATGGTCGCGCGCAAGGTCCTGGAAAACTGGGCTTATTGGATGGTGATCAACAGCCTGGCGGTCTTTTTATTTTTCGATCGCGGCATGCTGCTGACCGCCGCCCTGCACGCGATCTACCTGGTGATCTCGGTGTTCGGCTGGGCCAGCTGGCTGCGCGCTTATCGGCGCCCGGGCCAGGCCGGAACGGAACCCGGCGCATGACCGGGCGCCGACCGGACCACGCTCCGGATTTGCAGCTGACCGCGGCGCTCGATGCCTGGAGCGAATGGGGCCTGGGTCTGAGCGGCCGTCCGACGGTGGTGGCCGCGCTTGAAGGCGGACGCACCAACCGCAGTTTCCGCCTGGCCGCGCCGGAACTGGACCTGGTTCTGCGGCTCAATCACCCGGACCCGGTCAGTCTCGGCATCGACCGGGCACTGGAGCGCGAGATCCTGGGCAAGACCGCCGCTGCCGGCATCAGCCGGCCTTTTTTGCACTGGGATCCCGACGATCGATACGCAGTCTTTCCCTGGCTGGAGGCGCGCAGCTGGACTGATGCCGACCTGGCCTCGCCGATCCAGCGCGCGCGCCTGTGGCCACTGCTCGAGCGCCTGGGTGAAATCGAACTTCAGCGGCCGCGGCGCAGTTACCGGGCCTACCTGCTCCACTACTGGCGCCAGCTCGAGCGGGCCGGGCTGATTGATCCGGCGCTGGACAGCCGGTGGCGGCAATTCCAGCCGCGCCTGGTGGCCTTCGATCGCGCCCCCTGGCAAGCGCGCCTGGTCCACCACGATCTGGTTGCGGCCAACATTCTCGAGCGCAAAGATCGCCTGTGCCTGATCGACTGGGAATACGCCGCGCCCGGCCACCCCGACATCGACATCTGGACGATCGACCCCGGCGCCGTTGCCGAGCCTTTCATCGCCGAGATGATGGGCTGGATCAACGGTCTGTGGGAACGCCTGACCCGGGCACAGGCTCAGTAAAGCCGCTCGACGTAGGACTCGATCGGCTTGCGCACCCGGTCTTCTTCATCGTTAGCCCACTTGCGCGGCGGCATTTTGGGGGCCGGCGGCGGCTGATCGTCGTAGGGGACTTTTTTAAGAATGTGGGCAATG
>JBMCIV010000009.1:0-13041 GCA_048616735.1 Wenzhouxiangella sp.
CGATGATCAGCACCGCCACCAGCACCGCCAGGATGATCATGCTCACCCGCTCGTACTCGAAATTGGCGCGCTGGACTTCCAGGATCATGCCGATGCCGCCGGCGCCGACCAGGCCCAGCACCATGGAGGCGCGCACGTTGAGCTCGAACGCATACAGCGCGTAGGAGACGTAGTGCTGCAGCCCCTGCGGGATGGCGCCGAACTGGACCATCTGCAGCCAGGTGCCGCCAACCGCGCGCACCGCCTCGGGCATGCCCATGTCGATGGCCTCCAGCGACTCCGACCACAGCTTGGAGATCACCGCAACGGTAAACACCGACAAAGCCAGGGCACCGGCCACCGGACCGAAGCCGACCGCGGTGGCAAACAGCATGGCCCAGAACAGGTCGGGCAGCGTGCGCAGGATGTTCATGAAGTTGCGGTCGACAAACCAGGTGACCCGACCCAGGGTCAGGTTGCGCGCGGCCAGCACGGCCACCGGAATCGACAGAATGCCGCCAACCACGGTGCCGATGATGGCGATATTGATCGTTTCCATGAACGGCTCGTAAAGCCGCGGCAGAAAGGCGAAATCCGGCGGCCAGGATTCTTCGAGCAGGCGCGACCCGCTGGCCAGGTTGCACAACAGCTCGACCAGCGAAAAACCGATGCCGTGGGCCGACCACCAGGTCATGGCCACCAGGAAGGCGATGATGCCGCCCCAGGCCAGCCAGTTGCGCGGCGGTTTGGCGGGAACCGCACTCATCAGCCCAGCGCGTCCTCGTCGAGCACGTCGTCGTCGGTGAAATCGCGCCCGTAGATGGCGCGGAAATCTTCGTCGGTGACGGTCTTGGCCGAGCCGTCGTAGACCAGCTCGCCGAACCGCAGGCCGATAATGCGCTGGCCGTACTTGCGCGCTAAGTCAAGAAAGTGCAGGTTGACCAGGGTGGTGATGCCCAGCTCGCGGTTGATGCGGACCAGGTCCTGCATGATCTGGTGGGTGGTGACCGGGTCGAGCGAGGCGACCGGCTCGTCGGCCAGGATGATGGCCGGCTCCTGGGCCAGCGCCCGGGCGATGCCGACGCGCTGCTGCTGCCCGCCGGACAACTGGCTGGCCTTGACCCAGGCCTTCTCGGTGATCCCGACCCGCTCCAGGGCTTTCATGGCCACCTCCTTGTCGTGGGCCGGCCACAGGTTGAGCATGGCGCGCCAGCCCGGCACGTGGGCCAGCCGGCCGATCAGCACGTTGGACATCACGGTCAGGCGCTTGACCAGGCGGAAGTCCTGAAAAATCATGCCCACGCGCTTGCGCAGCAACCGCAGCTCGCGCCCGTCTTTTTGCGGCACGGCCTGGCCGTCGACCTCCACCGTGCCGGAGCTCATCTTGTTCAGACCGTTGATCGCGCGCAGCAGGGTCGACTTGCCGGCGCCGGACGAGCCGACGATGACGACGAACTCGCCGGGCTTGATCTCCAGGTTCAGGTCCTTCATCCCCACCGTGCCGTTGGGATAGACGATGTTGGCCTCGGCGAAGCGAATCGATCCCTGGTTGCTGTTGGTATTCATCCGGTATCCAGATCGTGAAGCAGGCGAGCGCTAGTTGCGCATCAGTTCATAGGCGTCGCGCACCGGGTCGTAGATGCCGTCCGGTGTCGGCGTGAAGCCGTCGATTTCATAAAGAATCCAGAGCACTTTTTCGTCGTCGGGCAGGTGCGCCTGGGATTCGGCCAGGTCGATGAAGGCATCGATGATGGCCTGGCGCAAATCGGCCGGCAGCCCGGGGCGGACCTGGACGCCGTCGTTGGGAATCAGCGGCGCATCTTCGAACACGATGACCTTTTCGCCAATATCGGGGTACTGGTTGCAGATCATGTTGCGGGCATCGTCGTAGCTCACCCCGAAGCGCGTATCGCCGCCGTAGACGGCCAGCACGGCCGCGTCGTGGCCGCCGACGAACAGGCTGTTGAGGTCGCGCTGATGGTCGATGCCCACCTCGCGCAGCTGAACGGCCGGAAACAGGAAGCCCGAGGTCGAGTTGGGGTCGACGAAAGCCACCGATTCATCGCGCATGGCTTCCAGGCTGCCCTGGCAGCGGGCGAACTTGCGCATCACGTTCTCCCGGCTCGGCTGGCGCGACTCGCAGATGCGCTCAACGTACTCGATCTCGCCCTCGCACACCGCAGGATCATTGGTAAACCACTGCGACTGGTAGCCGGTCTCGCCCCGGCGCACCGAGATCAGGATCGATTCGATGTCGTAGCGGCGCTGGCCCAGCATGGCCGCAAACGGCGGCAGCATGCCGATATCGGCCCGGCCCGAGCCCAGCGCCTCGACCAAGCCGGTGTAGTCCTGCGGCACGAATGAACGCACCGGAATCCCCAGCACCTGTTCCAGGTGATCGGTCAGCGGCTCGAGATTATCGACCAGCGCTTCGGCCTCCAGCGCCGGGACCAGGCCCAGCACCAGTTCCTTGGGCCAGCCGCGCTCGTCCACCTGCTGTTCGGGACAGCAGGCGGTCAGCACCAGGGCCAGAATGGGGAGAAGTGCGCGCTTCACAGGGCGCATCCTAGCGGATTTGACCGGGCTGAGTGTAACGGGTGCATGACAGCCTCGAGTGCTACAGGATTTCGCGGTAATGGCGCCAGTGATCGGCCTGGCGGTAGCCCGCCTGGGTCAGGGCCTGGGCCAGCGCCGTGCCCAGCCGACCGGGATCTTCCAGGCCCAGCGCTTCGGCCAGTTCGCCGGCGACCGCCTGCGGCTCGGCGATCAGTCGGTCGGTCTCCACTTCGATCAAGGTCAGCGGCAGGCGGGGCTTGAGGTGCTGGTAGAGTTTTTCCTCCGCCTGCCAGCGCTCGACCATGCGCTCGATATCGCGACAGCCGGCCAGGCGCCAGTGCAGCCGCAGCGCCGGTTCCGCGGCCTTCAGCCAGACGATGCGAGCGCCGGGAAAAAAGCGCGCGATGGCCGGCAGCGCCGTGGCCTCGGGCAGGCCGGTTTCCAGCGGCCCGGCCGGTGATTCTGCTGCGCCCAGCAGATAGCGCTTGCGAACCCGGCGGATGTCGCTGTCGCTTAAACTCGCCAGGCGCTCGGGCGTAGCCGGCAGACCCAGCAGCTCCCGGCGGCGCATCAGCTCGGCCGGCTCCAGCACGTTAAAAGCGCCGAGGCCGGCCAGCGCCGGCAGCAGGGCCTCGCGTCCGCTGCCCGGCCAGCCGGCCACGAACAGCGGCGCCGGCCGGCCGTCGTCGACCGGCTGATCATCGTGCGGCCAGGCCGCCAGCCCCGCCCAGGCCGCGCGCAGTTCGGGCGGGCTGACCTGGTCGAGCTCGCCGACCATGAACGGCTCGCGCCAGCCGCCCTGGGCCAGGTGGCGGGCCGCGGCCTCGAACGCACCCGACTCGTCGAGAATCCGCCCCAGCAGGTTGTGGGTGACGGTGCGCTCGCCTTCCGATAACTGCTCTCGCTCGAGCAGCGACCCCAGCAGCTTGCGCGCGGTCGCGGTTTGGCCGCCGGCGTGCTCGAGCTGGGCGATCATGCGCACGGTGGACGGCGCCAGGGTGGGCTCGTCGAGCAGCGGGGTCAGGACCTCCAGCGCCGGGCCCATGCGGCCGCCGCGCAGGTGCAGGTCGGCGGCCAGGCGGCGGGCGTCGTGGCGCAGCTCGGCCTGCTCGCTGGCAAACAGCTCGGCCAGCTGTGCCAGGGCCTGGTCCATCTGCCCCCTGACCGCGGCCAGCCGGGCCCGGGTCAGGCCGAGGCGCGGCAGCGCGGCGTCGGCGCGCTCGAGCACGTCGGCGCTGGCCTGCACCTGGCCGGCATCCATCAGTACTTCGGCCAACTCCAGACCCGCAGGCGCCGACGGTTCCAGGCGGTGCTGCAGGGCCAAGGCGATTTCGGCCGCCGGCGCCAGCCGGCCGGCGCGATAGTGCTCGCGCATTCGCGCCAGCAGGGACTCGGGGCTATTGGCCGCGTCGCCGCCGGGCTGGCGCACGCGCTTAAGCTGCTCCAGGGCCGCGCGCAGCTGCGCCTGCTCCGGCTGCTGCTCGAGCGCGTTGCGCAGGCACTGCTCGGCGAAATCCATGTGACCCTGGGCCTGGAAGACCTGGGCCATGGTGACCTGGCTGAAGGCATCGGCCGGCCGCAGCGCGATCGCGCGGCTGGCGTGCTCGTGGGCGGCGTCGATGTCGCCCTGGCGCAGCAGCAGGGCGGCCAGCCCGGCGTGGGCCGGGGCGTAGTCGGCATCAGCGCGCAGCGCGGTGCGCAAGCCCTCGACCGCCGCGTCCAGCTGGCCGGCCCGCTGCGCCACCCGCGCCAGCAGCGTGCGCGCGGCGGCGTGGTTGGGATCGCGGGCAACGCATTCCTCCAGCACCTCCTGCGCGCGCTGATCCTCGCCGGCCGCCAGCAGCAGTCGCCCGAGGTGGTAGCCGGCCGCCGGGTGGGCCGGATCCTTCTCCAGCGCTTTTTCCATCCAGGCGCGGGCGCTGTCGGCGCGCCCGGCGGCCTCGTCGGCCAGCCCCATCAGCATTCTAAGATCCGGGCTGTCGGGCGCCTCGCCCAAAGCTTCGCGGCAGGCCGCGGCGGCATCGTTGTAGCGACCGTCCTGGAGCATGGACCGGATATCGCGCATCAGTTGTTCAGGTGTTGACATATCTCTCCAATCAGTCGTTTTTCGATCCAGCTGTCCATGCCCCAGGTCTCGATGAAGCCGCAGTGGCCGCCACGCTCAAGCACCTCGACGTCGAGCGCGGCAACGTCGGGCAGCGCGTGGAAATCGGAGATCGGGATGATGGGGTCATCAACCGCGGTGATGATCAGCGACGGCGTCTGCAGCCCGACCAAGTAATCGCCGGCTATCGAGTAGCCTTCAAGGTAGCTGTCGAGGTCGGGAAAGCGGGTCTGATGCTCGATCAGCCAGCGGGTCTGCTCGCGCAGACTCTTGATCCGAAACCACTCCTTCAGGCGGTATCGGTCCGGAAACAGCGCCTGCTTGATCTTCAGCGAGCGCCGCCACTTGAGCACAAAGTAATAATGATAAACGGCCAGGCCCTGCTCCAGGGCATCGAGCACGTGGCGCGGGCGGATCACCGGGCTGACGGCGATCGCGCGGGTCAGATCAAACCCGTGCTCGGGCGCAAAGCGGGCCACTCTGAGGGTGAAATTGCCGCCCAGCGAGAAGCCGGCCAGAAAAACCGGCCGCTCGCCGTAGGCCTGGCGAAGCTGCCCGACCGCGTCGACCACCTCGGTCAGCAGGCAGGAATGAAACAGGCCCTCGTTGAGATGGTGCGACTCGCCGTGATCGCGGAAATTGAGCCGGAAGGTGTCGAAACCGGCCGCGTCCAGCGCCACCGCGGTATCGAGCATGTAGTTGGAATCGACGCTGCCCTCCCAGCCGTGCAGCAGGATGACCAGGGCATCACGACGCCTGGCTGCCTCCACCTCCGAGCGGTTGCGGAAGCCCAACAAGCGGGTGCCGTCGGCGGTTCGGATCACTTCCGGCTCGCTGCGGGCGACAAAGCCGCGCGCGCGTCGCCGCACCGCGATCTTGCGCCACGGCCCGGAGGTCATGAGCGACTGCACGTGGGCGTTGGCCAGCCAGCCTGCGGGGGCAAAAGTCGGCCAGTCGAGGGGGTCTTCAGGCTTCATAAAACGCCCTGACGATGTCCTCGGCCCGACGCGCCAGGGCGTCGCGGCCGATGTGCCAGTCGCAGATCGGTTCACCGATGGTGACCTGGGCCTCCAGGCCGGGCTGGGACAGCAGCCGCAGGCCGCTGCTGACCAAGGTATCGCCGACGCCCAGCACCACCACCTCGTGCTGATCACCGTCGCGCCAGTAGCGTATCGCCATCGGCACCACGGGCACGCCGGCGCGGATGGCGCTGCCGAACAGGCGGGCATGAAAACGCTTGATCCCGCGCTCCGGGTGGATGCCGCCTTCGGGAAACACGCCGATGATTTCGCCGCGGCGCAGGCGCGCGGCCATGCGGCGGTTGACCCGCCGGCGTGATTCCTGGCTGCCGCGCTGGATGAAAATACTGCCCGCGATCTCGGCCAGCCGGCCCAGCAGCAGCCAGCTGCGGATCTCGACCTTGGCCACCAGCCCCATGGGCCAAAGCGCATGCAGCACGGGGATATCGAACCAGGTGATGTGGTTGGCAACGACCAGGCACGGCGGCGGCGGCAGGCGACCTTGCACGCGCAGGCGCACGCCGCACACGGCGATCAAGCCGCGCATCCACAGCCGATGGACCCGCATGTGCAGCTTCATGCCGCCGACCGGCAACTCGCGAAGACCGGGCAGGAAAGCCAGCAGGCCGATCGGCAGCAGCAGCAGCCAGAACACCAGCAGCGGCAGCCGCCACAACAGCGGCCATCCGTACCAGCGCGACTTGGCCGGCCGCTCAGTCATGCTCGCCCCGGCCCTGCCCGCAGCGCCAGCAGCTGGTGAACTGCGCTTCCAGGCGCTCACCGCAGGCGCAGTTCCAGGCCCGGCCGCGACCGCTGCGATCGCGCTGGGCCAGCACCCGTTCGGCGTCGGCCAGCGCTTTGCGCGGCACCCACACCGACGGCCGGGCGCCCTCGGCAAAATAGATTTCCACCGCCGCCGTCCACAGCTCCATGCTCTTGAGCTGGACGGGAATACCCTCGGCTTCCAGAAGTCCGCGAATGAAAACGGCTTCCGGTGGATTGTCGGCGGTATGGACGCGGACCCACTTGCTCACGAAATTCAGTGCCCGACGTGGCGACAATAGGGCGCGAAGAGTAGCATAAGTGCGCTCGGCTCCACCCACTCAACCAGACCAGTAGCGTGAATCAGCCCGCCAACCAAATCACAGTCGCCTCCAGCGGCCGCAGCTTTTCGGCCCGCCCAGGAGAGACCGTCCTGAGCGCCGCCCTGCGCCACGGCATCGTCTTGCCCTACAGCTGCAAGAACGGCACCTGCGCAAGCTGCAAGTGCCGCATCGTCGAAGGCACGGTCGTCTACCCGTACAACCCGCCCAGCGCGCTTGAGTTCAACGACCTCTACGCCGGCTTCGGGCTCAGCTGCCAGGCCGTGGCAGAGGGCGATCTGATCATCGAGGCGCGCGAGCTGGAGCAGGTCGCCGACATTCCGGTGCGCAAGCTGCCGGCCCGGGTCGAGTCGCTGGAGAAGTTCACCCCCGAGATCATGCGCCTGCGCCTGAAGCTGCCGAAAGCCGCGCGCCTGCAGTTCCTGGCCGGGCAGTACATCGACATCATCCAGGCCGACGGCAAGCGCCGCGCCTTCTCGATCGCCTCGGCCCCGTCGGAGAAAGAGTTCATCGAGCTGCACATCAAGCACGTCAGCGGCGGCGGCTTCACCGGCCAGGTGTTCGAAACCATGAAGCCCAAGGACATCCTGCGCTTCGAAGGCCCGCTGGGGACGTTTTTCATCCGCCGATCGTCCGACCGGCCGCTGGTCCTGATGGGCGGCGGCACCGGCTTTGCGCCATTGAAGTCGATGATCGAAGAGCTGCTCGAAGCCGGCGACGAGCGCCCGGTCCAGCTGTTCTGGGGCGTTCGGACCGAGCCCGACCTCTACGCCAGCGGCCTGATCCAGAGCTGGATCGACCAGCACCCCGATCTGCGCTTCGTCCCCGTGCTGGCCGAGCCTGGCGACGGCTGGAGCGGCGAGCGCGGCCTGGTGCACGAGGCAGTGCTGCGCCAGGTTGCCCGCCTGGCCGACCACGACGTCTACATGAGCGGCCCGCCGGCCATGGTCAGCGCCGGACGCGAGGCGTTCTTGAGCGCGGGCGTGCCCGAAGACCGGCTGTTCTACGACAGCTTCGATTTCGCCCCGGACGTGCCGATCAACCAGGGCTGAAAAGGTCTCGCCCGGTCCAGCGCAAGACGCTACCGGGGCTTGCTCAGAAACGGGCCCGGAACGCGAAGCCGACGAACGGCGCCGGGTCGGCATCGTCGCTGAGGATGGTGCCGCCGCTGCTGTCTTCCAGCCTCAGCTTGCCGTCGAGCTCAAGACCGGCCAGCACGCTGACGCTCACGCCCGGACTGGAGCGGTAGCCGGCGGCCAGGAACATCGCCACGCCCTTTTCCTCGCCAACGCCGTCAGGCACCGCACCGTCGTCGTCGAGGCGAAACCGGTAGGTCTCGTAGCGGGCCCCAAGGCTGAGCGTCCAACCCTCGATGGCGGTCGAATTCAGCTGCAGCCCGGGACCCCGCGTCGCCCCCAGTCCGCCGCCGGTTTCCAGCGCCAGCGTGTCGGTAATCTGCCAGTCGATCAACAGGATGGGAAAGACGTTGACGCTGTCTTCGATCTCGTCGAATACGCCGATGCCCGGGCCGACGCTGAGCCGATCGCTGACGCGGTAACTGGCACCGGCGATCAGGCCGGCGGTCATGGCATCGCCAAGATCGCCCCCGCTTTCGGCGCTCCAGCGCAGCGACGGCAGGGCGAAGGCATTGATACGCTCGCCAAAGCCCTTGCGCCACGGCACGCTTGCCCGGTACTCGTGCAGGGAACCCCAGGGGTCCCGGCCGGCCAGGCCCGAACTGCCGTCAAAGCGGTAGTCGTCGCGCGTGTAGCCCAGCGACACGCCGATGCTGTCGCGCGGGCCGGTGGCAAAAGCCAGGCCGGCCTCGATGCTGGCGCGCGTGGCCGAGTAGCTGCCGCCCCCGTCCAGGTCGCTGTCGAACTGGTGGACGGCACCGCCCTCGATGGACGTCCGCCAGGGGCTCTGCCCCTCGCCGGACGGCTGGGCCACGGCCGCGGAGGTCGCGGCAACAAGTGCCAGGATGGTCATTGATCGAATCACCATGATTCCTTAAAAAAGTTCGTTGGCAGGCGAGTATAAACGGGGAAGGCTGCTGGCCCTATTAAATGCGCAAGACGAATGGAAAAAGGATTCAAGCTGACACGCCAATCTTGATTTGGAAAGCAGCAGAGGCGCTGTGTCGGGAAAGTTTACTCTAAGTAAACATTCAGATATAGTTCATACGTGTATGCGATCAATATCAAAAAATCGGCTCTCAAGGCCCTGCGCAGCATGCCGAGAAAAGTGGCGGGCCGGATGCTCGAAGAGTTGGAACGAATTGCTGAGGATCCGCCGAATTACTCAGGTGACTGGAAAAAACTGATGGGTTCAGAATACTGGCGATTGCGGATCGGTAGCTATCGGGCCATTTGCGATCTGCGCGATGACGAACTTGTCTTGCTCGTCGTCAAAGTCGGCCCCAGAGGTGACGTCTACAAGTGAACGCACGCATCCAGATCATCGAAAAAGACGGCGCCGAGGAATATGCGGTGGTGCCCATCGAGGAGTGGCGCCGGATTTGCGCCTTGGCCGAAGACGCCGAAGACATCCGCGCCGCCGACCAGGCCAGGCGTGAACTGGCAGCCGGCGAAGACCAGATCGTTCCGGTCGAAATCGCGCGCAAGCTTCTTGAAGGCGAACACCCCGTGTCCGTATGGCGCCGGTATCGCGGTATGACGCAGCAGGCGCTGGCAGCGGCTAGCGGCATCGGCACGTCTCACTTATCGCAGATCGAGTCCGGTTACAAGACCGGCTCGGTCCATTGTCTGCGCCGGCTGGCGGCGGTTCTTGAGGTCGACATGGAAGACCTGCTGGTGGAGCAAACGCCTTAAAAAACGCAGGGCTGACCGGAGCGTGTCCGTCAGCCAATCAGTTCTGCAAGTGCCGCACCCGGGTCAGGCTGGCGCATAAAGGATTCTCCGATCAGGAACGCGCCGATACCGCCGGCGCGCAGGCGGGCGATGTCGGCCGGGGTGTGGATACCGGACTCGGAGATCACCAGGCGCTCGTCGGGCACCTGCGGGGCCAGGGCGAGCGTGGTATCCAGATCGGTGACGAAGCGGTGCAGATCGCGGTTGTTGATGCCCACCAGGTCGCCGGGGACGGCGAGCGCACGCTCCAGCTCGGCCTGGTCGTGGACCTCGACCAGCACGCTCAGGCCCAACTCGCGCCCCAGGGACGACAGCTCGGCCAGGGCCGGATCGGCCAGTGCGGCAACGATCAGCAGCAGGGCATCGGCGCCCAGGGCGCGGGTCTCCCAGACCTGCCAGGGGTCGATGATGAAGTCCTTGCGCAGCACCGGCAGGCGGCAGGCGGCGCGCGCCTGGGCCAGAAAGTCGGCGTGGCCCCGGAAAAACGGCTCGTCGGTGAGCACCGACAGGCCGGTCGCCCCGCCTGCCTCGTAGGAGCGGGCGATGGCGGCCGGATCGAAGTCGGCGCGGATCAGTCCGGCCGAGGGCGAGGCGCGCTTGATCTCGGCGATGACCGCATCGGCTGAAGCGGCCGCGCGCTGCTTCAGTGCCCCGGCAAAGTCTCGGGTGGCGGGCAAATCAGCGCAGACCGCCTTGAGCTCGCTCAGGCTGTGGCTGGCCTTGCCGGCAGTGACTTCCGCGCGCTTGACGGCGAGGATTTTCGCCAGGATGTCCTCGCTCATATTGAGTGGGTCCGCTCGGCGTAGTCGCGCAGACGAACCAGGCCGGAACCTTTTCGCAGAACCTCGCGCGCGGCCTCGACACCGGCGGCCAGCGAAGCGACCGTCCCGGAGACGTAGATCGCGGCCCCGGCGTTGAGCGCAATCGTGTCGGCTGCCGGGCCCGGCTCGCCGGCCAGCGCGGCTTCGATCAGGGCCAGGCTGTCGGCCGCATCCGCGACCACCAGATCATCCAGCGAGTCCAGCCGGATGCCGAAATCCTCCGGGCAGACGGGGTACTCGCCGATCGCGCCCTCGCGCAGCTCGGCCACCCGCGTGGTCGCCACCGGCGAGATTTCGTCCAGGCCGTCGTTGCTGTGGACGACCATGACGTGGTTGGCACCCAGGGCGCCCATGACCTCGGCCATGGGCCTGAGCAGATCGGCCGCAAACACGCCCAGGACCTGGTTGGGCGCCAGCGCCGGGTTGGTCAGCGGGCCGAGCAGGTTGAACAGGGTGCGCAGGCCAAGCGACTTGCGCGGGCCGATGGCGTGCTTCATGGCCGCGTGGTGCTGCGGAGCGAACAGAAAGCCGACGTTCAGTTCATCGATCAGCTGGGCGACCTGGGCGCAGTCCAGGTCCAGCCGGCAGCCGGCCGCCTCGAGCAGATCGGCCGCCCCGGACTTGCTCGAGACCGAGCGGTTGCCGTGCTTGGCCACGCGCACGCCGGCCGCTGCGGCGACAAAGGCCGAGGCGGTGGAGACGTTGAACAGGCTGGCGCCGTCGCCGCCGGTGCCGACGATATCGGTCAGCCCGTCGCGGTCGATCTCGACCCGGGTGGCGAAGCTGCGCATGACCTCGGCGGCCGCAGCAATCTCGGCCGGCGTTTCGCCCTTGACCCTCAGCGCCATCAAAAAACCACCGACCTGGGCCGGGTCGGCCTGCCCGCCCATGATCTCGTTCATGGCCGCGTGCATCAGGCCGGGGGCCAGGTCACGGCCGTCGGCAAGCTCGGCCAGGGCCTTGCGAATTTCACTCATGGACGAAGCCTTTGCAGAAAGTTGTCCAGCAGATCGTGACCCTGCCGGGTGAGGATGGATTCGGGATGGAACTGCACGCCCTCAACGGCCAGCGCACGGTGGCGCAAGCCCATGATCTCGTCGCGCCCACCGTCCTCGAGCGTCGTCCAGGCGGTCTCTTCCAGGCACTCGGGCAGCGAGTCGCGCTCGACGATCAGCGAATGGTAGCGGGTCGCCTCGAGGGGATTGTCGAGCCCGGCGAACACGCCCTGGTCGGCGTGGTGCATGGGCGAGGTCTTGCCGTGCATGACCTGGCGCGCGCGCACCACCCTGCCGCCGAAAGCCTGGCCGATGGCCTGGTGGCCCAGGCACACGCCCAGCATCGGAATCTCGCCGGCCAGCTCGGCCACCACGTCCAGGCAGATGCCGGCCTCGTCGGGCGTGCACGGGCCCGGCGAGAGCACGATGCCGTCGGGCTGCAGGGTGCGGATATCGGCGATGGTCAGGGCATCGTTGCGGCGGGTGACGACTTCAGAGCCCAGCTCGCCCAGATACTGGACCAGGTTGTAGGTAAAGGAATCGTAGTTGTCGATCATCAGCACCTTCATCGGTGCAGTCCTCCGCTGGCCTAGGCGACGGCGCGGATCAGCGCCCGGCCCTTGTTGAGCGTTTCCTCCCACTCGCGGTCGGGGTCGGAGTCGGCCACGATGCCGGCCCCGGCCTGCACGTGCAGGGTGTCGCGATGGACCAGCGCGGTGCGGATGGCGATGGCTAGATCCGCCTCGCCGTGCCAGTCCAGGTAGCCGACCGCACCGGCGTAGATGCCGCGCCGGACCGGCTCGAGTTCGTTGATGATTTCCATCGCCCGCACCTTGGGCGCGCCCGACAGGGTGCCGGCCGGAAACGTCGCCTTGAGCACGTCGATCGGGCTCATCGCGTCGCGAATCCGCCCGTGGACTTCCGAGACCAGGTGCATGACGTGCGAATAGCGCTCGACAATCATCTGGTCGGTGACCACCACGCTGCCGGTCTCGGCGATGCGGCCGACGTCGTTTCTGCCTAAGTCGATCAGCATCAGGTGCTCGGCCAGCTCCTTGGGATCGGCGCGCAGCTCGGCTTCCAGCGCGCGGTCTTGTTCCGGCGTTCTGCCGCGCGGCCGGGTGCCGGCGATCGGGCGCACGGTGGCCTCGCCGCCCTGGACGCGCACCAGCACCTCGGGCGAAGCGCCGACGACCTGGAACTCGCCGAAATCCAGAAAGTACATGTACGGCGATGGGTTGAGGCTGCGCAGGGCGCGGTAAACGTCGATCGGGCGCGCCGCCAGGGCCACGCTCATGCGCTGCGAAAGCACCACCTGCATGGCATCGCCGGCGAGGATGTAGTCTTTGACTTTGGCCACCGCGGCCTTGAAGTCGGCCTCGCTGAAGCCAAAGCGATAGTCGGCCTCCGAGGGCACCGGCAGGGCCGCCGGCGGGGCGTAGCCGGGTGATCCGCAGCGCAGCCTGTGAACCAGCTGGTCGAGCCGGCGCTGGGCGCGCGCCCAGGCATCGGGCTGGCCCGGGTCGGCGTTGACCACCAGACTCAGACGCTGCGAGAGGTTATCGAAAACGGCCAGCTCCTCGGCCTCCAGCAG
>JBMCIV010000010.1:0-13040 GCA_048616735.1 Wenzhouxiangella sp.
CGTCACGGAAAGCACTTCGCGACCGTCGGGAGACAGCCGCACCAGGCTGCCGGGGTCACCGGCGTCGGTTCCGTTGAGGTAAACCGGCGTCAGCGCGCCTGGAAGGTCTGGCCCAAGATTGGCCGCCAGGACGATGGTGCCGTCGGGCTGAATGACCGAACCGTAAACCGACTCCCTGCCCGACCCGCCGCTCAAGTACGAAGAAGCCGACAGACTGGTCTCATCAAGCGCCGGAATGGCCGGGGGCCGTGGTTGAAAACGATCCTGAAAAACCGGATCGCCGTTGCGCTCGCCAGGCCCGGACTCGGCGGCGGCGCGCAACGTCCAGCCGCCAAGCAAGATCACGATCATCCAGAGCATGACCGTCGCAAACAGCTTCCCTTTCATTTTCGACTTCGACCTCTCGACGGACAGACCAGCTTGAGGGCCGACTCTTCCCCTGATCTTCACAAGCCCCACGCCGACTTATGATGTAGTACCGAACATGAACAATCAAGCCGTAAACTCTTCCCGCAGGCGTCTGACCGTCGCCCTTGGCCTTGCTTTGCCGGCGCTGTGGCTGAAAGGATGCAGCGGTGCGGCCAGCGCCGGCAGCGACAGCGCTGTGCAGACGCTGGAATTGAGCGAACAGCAGTGGCGCGAAATTCTCACCAGTGAGGAATTCCGGGTCCTGCGCCGCGAGGGCACCGAACCGGCGTTTTCCAGTCCGCTGGATGCCGAATACGGCGACGGGACTTACATCTGCGCCGGCTGCCACCTGGCGCTGTTTTCCAGCGCGCACAAGTTCGATTCGGGTACCGGCTGGCCGAGCTTCTGGCAGCCGATTGACCCTGACCACGTCGGCACCAAGCGCGACTTCAAGCTCATCTGGCCGCGCACCGAATACCACTGCGCGCGCTGCGGCGGGCACCAGGGCCACATCTTTGAAGATGGCCCCGAGCCGACCGGCGAGCGCTGGTGCAACAACGGCGTCGCCCTGCGCTTCGTGCCGGCGGGCGAGGAACCGCCGGCGCTGCGGACCGGGGCATGAAAACGCCATGGAGCGGCCGGTGAGCGCTGATCGAAAGTCCTTCTGGGCCGCCATCGCCGGCGGACTGATCGCCACAGTGATGCTGGCTGCAGCCGTCCTCGCGAGCGCCGAGACGCCGCGCGATCTGGCCCGAGCCACCTTTGCCGGGGGCTGTTTCTGGTGCATGGAACCGCCCTACGACAAGCTGGACGGCGTGGTCGAAACGATCTCGGGCTTCAGCGGCGGAGACGTGGCCAACCCGAGCTACGACGCGGTCGTGGGCGGCGGCACCGGCCACCTGGAGGTCGTGCAGGTCGTCTACGACCCGGCCGAGGTCAGCTATGAGCAGCTGCTCGATGTCTTCTGGCGCAACATCGACCCGTTCCAGGCCGACGGCCAGTTCTGCGATCGCGGGCCGATGTATCGATCGGCGATCTTTGTCGCCGACGAAAACGAGCGGCAGCTGGCCGAGGCTTCGCGCGCGCAGGTGGCCGAGATGGGCCTGGAAGACGCGCCCATCGATACCCGCATCCTGGACTTCGACGCGTTCTATCCGGCCGAAGACTACCACCAGGACTACTACCTCAAAAATCCCACCCGCTACCGCTTCTACCGCTGGCGCTGCGGCCGCGACCAGCGCCTGGAAGAGCTGTGGGGCAGCGCCGCCGGCGGCGAGCAGTCGTGACCTTTGGCACATGCCATCGGCCCTGAGCGGCGGCATGTTGGTATCCGGGGGCTGACCCAGGCACGGTCGGTCAAGCGCTAGCATCAACAAAACCTGACTCAGGAACCACAGACTCATGTCCAGAGCCTTTCTTATCCGATATCTGATCGCCATCGTCATTTCTCTGGCCGTGAGCTCGGTGGCGGCGGCGCAGACCGATCGTCTAAGCCACGTCACCACCGTCGAAGGCATCAGCGAATACCGCCTGGACAACGGCCTGCGCGTGCTGCTGATGCCCGATCCCAGTCGGCCCACCGCGACCATCAACATCACCTACTTCGTCGGCTCCAAGCACGAAAGCTATGGTGAGACCGGCATGGCCCATCTGCTCGAGCACATGCTGTTCTACGGCACCCCCGACCACCAGGACATCAAGGCCGAAATTTCAGAGCGCGGCGGCTTTGCCAACGGCACCACCTGGTACGAGCGCACCAACTATTTCCAGACCCTGCCGGCCGGCGAGGAAAACCTGGAGTGGGCGATCCGCATGGAAGCCGACCGCATGGTCAACTCCATCGTCGACGCCGACGATCTGGCCTCGGAAATGACGGTCGTGCGCAACGAGTTCGAGATGGGCGAGACCAATCCGATCGGGGTACTGATGCAGCGGGTCATGGCCACCGCCTATCTCTGGCACGGCTACGGCCGCTCCACCATCGGCGCGCGCTCCGATATCGAAAGCGTGCCGATCGAGCGCCTGCATTCGTTCTACCGGCGCTACTACCAGCCCGACAACGCGGTCCTGATTCTCTCCGGCAACATCGAACCGGAGCGCTCGCTGGCGCTGGTCGAGAAATATTTCGGCGCCATCGAGGCGCCTGAGCGCAGCGGCGACATGCTGCTGTGGCCGACCTACACCCGCGACCCGGTCCAGGACGGCGAGCGTTCGATCACCGTGCGCCGCTCGGGCACGGTGCGCGCCCTGATGGCGGCTTTCCACGTCCCGGCCGCTGCCCACGAGGATTTTGCCGCCGTTGAAGTGCTGGCCCACCTGCTCGGCGACATGCCCTCCGGACGCCTGTACGATCGGCTGGTCGATAGCGAGATGGCCACCCAGGTGGCCGCCTTCAGCCTGCGTCTGCGCGAACCCTCGCTTCTGCTGCTGTTTGCCCAGACCCGCGACGGACAGGATCTCGACGAGGTTGAAACCGCCGTACTCGATGCCCTGGACAGCCTGACCGACAAACCGCCGAGCGAAGAAGAAGTCAGGCGCGCCATCAACGCCCTGACCCGCAACATGGAAATGACCTTGAACGACAGCGGCCGGGTCGGCATCCAGTTAAGCGAGTGGGCCGCAGCCGGCGACTGGCGGCTGATGTTTCTGCACCGCGACCGGATCGAGCAGGTCACCGTCGATGACGTGGTGCGCGTTGCCGATCGCTACCTCCGATCCAACAATCGCACCGTCGGTCGCTTCTACCCCGAAAACCGGCCGGCCCGCGCCGAGATTCCCGAGGCCCCCGATCTCCAGCCGCTGCTGGCCGACTACACCGGCCGCGAAGACCGGGTCGCCGGTGAGGCCTTCGACCCCAGCCCGGCAAACATCGAAGACCGCCTGATTCGCTTTGAGCTGGAAAACGGGGCTAAGGTGGCCCTGCTGCCCAAACAGACCCGCGGGCAGCGGGTGTTCGGACGCATCACCATGCGCACCGGCGATCTTGAAAGCCTGACCGGACTGGGCGAGGTTCCGTCGACGACCGGCAGCATGCTCGGCCGCGGCACCGAGAACCTGACCCGCCAGCAAATCCGCGATCGGATCGACGAGCTGCAGTCTTCGCTCAGCGTCGGCGGGGGCGCCACGGTCGGCGCCAGCCTCGAAACCCAGCGCGAGCAGCTGCTGCCGCTGCTCGACGTGGCCGAGGAAATGTTGGTGCGGCCGGTCTTCCCCGAAGAAGAACTCAACGAACTCAAGCGCCAGCAGCTCAATGGCCTGGACGAGCAGCGCGATGACCCCGGCGCGGTCGCAGGCCGTATGCTGGCCCGGCATTTCAACACCGTCGATCCGGCGCATCCGGACTACGTGGCCGACTGGGACGAGCAGGCCGCGCGCATCGAGGCCGTCGAGCGCGATGAGCTGGTTGATTTCCACCGCTCGCACTATGGCTTCGGGCCGGGTACGACCATCAGCTTTGTCGGTGACTTCGACCCTGAAGAACTGCGCGCGGCGCTGGAATCGCGCTTCGGCGGCTGGACCGCCCAGACCCCGTTTGAGCGCATCGACCGCGAGCTCGAGCCAATTGTGCCGATGACCTTGAGCGCCCAGCTCGACGACAAGGCCAACGCGGTCCTGATCGGACGAACTTCTTTTGCCATGAGCGACGAACATCCCGACTACCCCGCCCTGAGCCTGGCCGGACACCTCATCGGGGGTGGTTTCTTGAGCTCGCGCCTGGCCACCCGCATCCGCGACCAGGAGGGCCTGAGCTACGGCGTGGGCGCCGGCTTCAGCGCCTCCAGCCTCGACGAGATCGGCAGCTTCCAGGCCTTCGCCATGTTCGCCCCGGAGAACCGCGCGACATTGGTCGAGGTGATGTTCGAAGAACTCAACCGGGTCGTCAGCGACGGCTTCGAGGCAGACGAAATCGAAACCGGACGGCGCGGCTACCTGCAGCAGCGCGAGCTGCAGCGCAGCAACGACGCCAGCCTGGCCGGCATGCTCAACGCCAACCTGTACCTGGATCGCGACATGTTCCACCAGGCGCGCTTCGAGCAGACCCTGGAGCAGCTCGGCGCCGAGGAAGTCAATGCCGCGGTTCGCCGCCACTTCGATCCCGAGCGCATCACCACGGCGGTGGCCGGCGATTTCGCCGACCAGGACGAAGACTAAAAAAGCGAAAGCCGGCCCCGGTGACAGCACCGGGGCCGCCGGGCCGAGCGGTCTGCTATGCTCAGGCCCATGATCAACAACTCACCCTGGTGGAAACGACCGGGCTGGACGCTGCTGCTGATTGCCCTGGCCGTGGGTGGCGGGGCCTGGCTGGCGCTGGATCGACCGGTACCGGAAAGCTGGAGCAAGCGCGCCGCGGCGCCCACACTTGAACTGCCCGCTTTCCTGCGGCGAGAACAACCGGACCGCCTGTTTTGTGCCGAATCCCCGGACACCGGCGTATGCCGCTGCATCACCGCCGCCGGCGAGCGCCCCAACATCGATACCGAGGAATGCCGTCGGCGCGCCCGGTCGTCGGCGACGACGGCGCCAGAAGATTAGCGCTGGAACCAGCCGGGATCCGACCGAGCGCAGGCGATGAAGTGGGGGTTGAGCAGCGACTCGCGCGCGTTATAGGTCAGCGCCTGGCCGGTCTCGACGTTGAGCACCTGGCCTCCGGCAGCCTCGACCACCGCCTGGGCGGCACAGGTATCCCACTCGCTGGTCGGGCCCAGGCGCGGGTAGACATCGGCGCTGCCGTCGGCGACCAGGCAGAGCTTGAGCGATGAGCCCATGACGACCAGCTCGGCCCGGCCCAGCGCTTCGACGAAGGCGTCGACCTGGGGGGTGTTGTGCGACCGGCTGCCGACCACCCGCCACGGTCGATCGGCCTTGGGATCGGCGACCTGGATGCGGTCAAGCACCCCGCTTCCGACCTGGCGCCAGGCGCCCTCGTGGCGGGTGGCGAAATACCACTTCTGCAGCGCCGGTGCGTATACCACCCCCAAGACGGGGCGATGATCGCGGACCAGGGCCACGTTGACGGTGAACTCGTCGTTGCGCTTGAGGAACTCGCGGGTGCCGTCCAGCGGATCGACCACCCAGCACTCGCTCCAGTGGCGACGCTCGTGCCAAGGGGCCTGCTTGGACTCCTCAGACAGAATCGGGATGCCCGGCGTCATCTCCTGCAAACGGGCCACCAGCAGTTGATTGGCCGCCAGGTCGGCCGCGGTCAGCGGACTGTCGTCGGCCTTGTGCTCGGTCGCGAATCGTTTCGGTTCGGCGTAGATTTCCAGAATCGCGGCCCCGGCCTCGGCGACCGCTTCGCGGACCTGCTGCAGGGTGGCCTTCAGATCCACGCCGCTTCAGAGATGGCCGGCCAGGCGCATGTCCCGCAGGCGGCTTTCGGCCAGGCGGGCCAGGGTCGTCCCCGCGTGTTCGCTGCGCACCTGCTCCAGCGCCGCGCGCGCCTCGGTCCACTGGCGCAGCTCAAAATGGCTGAAGCCGACTTTCAGCAGCGCGTCGCCCTCTTTGCTGCTGTCGGGATAGCGCTCACGCAGCTGCTGGAAAAAGCGCAGCGCGGTTTCGAAGTCGCGCGTGACGTAATAGGTCTCGGCCAGCCAGTACAGGGCATTGGGCGCATAGCTTGATTCCGGAAACTGATCGAGAAAGCTGGAAAAGCCCTCGGCGGCATCCGCGTAGCGCTGCTCGCGCAGGGCCCGGAAAGCCCGGTCGTAGGCGACCTGCTCCTGTTCGGTCGGGGTCCCCAGATCGCGCGGCGCATCGGCCGTTTCCAACGGCAGCGGCGCGACTTCCATGCCGGCCTCGATCGGCGCACGCACGTCGGGCACGTCCGCAATCAGCGGGGCTTGCTCCCCGGCGCCGGCATCATCGGATGCCGCATCGGCGGCCGCCTCGTCTTCCACCGGTTGGGCCAGCGGAGAAACCGCGGTGACCCCTTCCTGCCCCAGCGCCTGCAGCCGCTGGTCGACATCGAGATACTGATCGCGCTGGCGGCGGCGCAGGTTTTCCAGCTCGCGCTGCTGCGATTCGACCAGACCGCGCAGCCCGCGTACCTCTTCCATCAGCGCCTGCATCTGGTAGACCAGGTTGCTGCTGTCCTGGGCAGAAGCCGGAGCGGCAAGGGCGGCGGCCAGCGCCGCCGCCATCACCAGCGAACCAGAACGTGGCAAAAGCTTAAACATCAGCGAGCGGTGTAGACGATCTCCACGCGCCGGTTGCGCTGCCAGCAATCCTCGCTGCTCTCGCGACAGACCGGGCGCTCCTCGCCGTAGCTGACCACTTCGATCTGGCGATCCGCGACACCGGCGGCGCGCAGCAGGTCTTCGACCGCGTTGCCCCGGCGCTCGCCCAGTCCGAGGTTGTACTCGCGCGAGCCGCGCTCGTCGGCATGACCTTCGAGAATCACCCGGGCGGTCGAGTTGGCCTGGATATAGTCAGCGTGGGCGTCGATGATCGGACGGAACTGGGCGCGCACGTTGGAACGGTCAAACTCGAAGTAAATCACGCGCTGGCTCAGCAGGCTGTCCGGGTTGTCCAGGTTGCGGGCGTCGGTGAAGTCACGCGGGTCGACGCGATCGACCTCTTGCTCCACCGGCGGTGGCGGAGGCGGAGGCTCCGGTGCCGTCGGTTCTTCCCGGACATCTCGTGCGCAGGCCGCCAGAAAGGCAGCCAGCATCACGAGGGCGACGAAACGAATTGCAGTCTTCATGAAACCTCCCGGATCCTGTCAAATGAAATAGTGGGGCTTAAACATCAACGTAATATCGGTGACCAGGCCGGCTCGCGGACGTCGCCTTCACTATCCACCAGTCTCTGGCGGATACGGCCGTCGGCGGATACCGCCGCCAGCACGCCGCGGCCGTTTTCGCGCGCACCGTACAGCACCATACTGCCGTTCGGCGCAAAGCTCGGAGACTCGTCCAGCCGGCCGTCTGATAATACACGCAAACGCTCGGTTTCGCGATCATGGATTGCGATGCGAAAATCGTTGTCGCCGTCGCTGTAGACCGTCGCCAGGAAGCGCTCTTCGAGCCCGATCGAGACCCGGGCGTTATAGTTGCCTTCCCAGGTCACGCGCTCGAGGTCATCGCCATTCGCGTCCATGACATAAATCTGGGGTCGACCCGCCCGGTCGGAGGTGAAGTAGATTCGTTCTCCGTCCGGCGACCAGGTCGGCTCGGTGCTGATCGACCAGTGATTGGTCAACTGCTCGTGGCTGCCGCTTTCGAGATCGATCACCCAGATATCGGGACTGCCGCCGCGCGACAAGCTGACCGCCAGCCTCTGTCCGTCCGGCGAAAACGCCGGCGCCCCGTTGATGCCGGGGCTGGAACTGACTACTTCAGTCTGGCCGGTAAACAGATCCTGAATGATGACGTTGGACCGCCCGGTGGCAAACGACACGTAGGCCAGCCGGCGCCCGGCCGGCCCCCAGGCCGGCGACATGATGGGCTGGGTATTGCGCACCACCGTCTGCGGGTTGAAGCCGTCGGCATCGGCCACGACCAGTTCGAACTGTTCGTCAGGCTCGTCGATGTCGGTGACCACCACGTAGGCGATTCGGGTGGCGAACGCCCCGGGAACGCCGGTCAACTCTTCGTAGACCGCGTCGGTGACCCGATGGGCGCCGAAGCGCAGGTCGCCCGGTGAAACCGGCAGGGCCTGGGAGAGCAGAATGCGGCCGCTGTGAACGTCGAGCAGGTGGTACTCGATCTCCTGGCCGATGCCGTCGGGCGCGTCGATCACCCGGCCGATCACGACGTGATCCACGCGCAGCAGGCGCCAGGTTCCAAAGCGCACTTCCGGCGGCCGCGTGGGGCGGTCGATCATGCTGTCTTCGGGCATCGGCTCGAACAGCCCCGAACGGGCCAGGTTGGCGCTGATGATTTGGTGCACCGGGCTGGCCGGCTCGGGCATCTCCGATTCCCAGGCAAACGGCACCACGGCAATCGGCATGGCGCCTTCGACCCCGTCGACGATCTCGATGCGCAGCTGCGCCTGAGCCAGCAGCGGCAGCAGCAACAGGCCGCACAACGCGACCGCGCGCAGCGCGCTAGCCGTCGAAACGGAAGACAAACTCGATTTCTCTGTTGAAGACACTTTCATAACCTCGATAGGGTAGCTCACCGACCCGGTTGACGGCCGCCACGATGGAACGACGGGTGGCCTGGTCGGCGTTGCAGGGTTGGACGATTTCCGCGGCGATGATTTCCCCGCCCGGAATCTGGAATACCCGCACCGTACACTGCACGCCGGGACGGGTGGTGGGCGGGCGGTTCCAGCTGCGCGTCACCAGGGTGCGGATGGTGATGATGTACTCCTCGCGAAGCGTAGCGCGCCGGGCGTCGGCCTGGGCCTGCTCGTCTTGCAGGCGCAGCCGCTCGGCCTCCTCCTGCGCGCGCTGCTCGGCTTCCTGCGCCTCGCGCCGTTCGGCGATCTCGGCCAGGCGGCGCTCCTGCTCCTGGCGCTCGCGTTCGGCCTGCTCGCGCCGGGCCCGCAGCTCGGCCAGCTCGGCCAGGCGCTCTTGTTCCTCGCGCCGCCGTTCCTCCTCGGCCAGGCGGCGCTGCTCTTCGCGCCGGGCGCGGGCCTCGGCCTGGCGCTGGGCCTCCAGCTCGCGCTCGCGGCGCTCGATTTCTTGCTGGCGCCGGGCCTCTTCCTCGGCCTGGCGCTGTTGCTCGCGACGCGCCTGCTCCTCGGCCTGGCGCTGGCGCTCGGCCTCTTCCTGGCGCTGCTGTTCTTGTCGCTGCTGTTCTTGTCGCTGCTCTTCCTGGCGCTGCTCTTCCTGGCGCTGCTCTTCCTGGCGCTGCTGTTCCTGGCGCTGCTCTTCCTCGCGCTGCTCGCGCGCCTCGCGCCCGGCGTCTTCGGCCTGGCGCTGCTCGGCCAGCGGCCCGCGATCGACCAGCGTGACCTGTACCGGCGGCAGTTCGCGCTCGAAGGGCTGCCAGTTCCAGCTGCCCAGGACCAGCACCGCCAGCATGAGTAAGTGCACGCCCAGGGCCAGCGCCAGCGCCTGGAGCTGGTCCCGAATGGCCTGCTTGCGGGTCTTTGAAATCACGCCGGGAAATATTTCACGCCGCCGATGACAGCCGATGAAGCCCGTTTGACCATGGCGTGGCCGCCTGCCGGGCTGGAAGCGCCCGAGCTGACCTCACATCCGATTCGCATGCCATCGGCAAGCGTCCTCTTACAAGCATCTGCGTTCATCGCCATTCATCCCGGTATCCGCGGTATCGACTGAGATTTTCCCGCAGCGTGCGAGATTGCCCGGTCCGGGCCTTTCACTCCTGCTCGGGATCGCCGGTCAGACCGACCGAAGCCACGCCGGCGCGCTGGAGCTGGACCATCGCGCTGTAGATGAACTGGTAGGGCACGTCGCGATCGCCGCTGACCGTGACCTGCAGCTGCGGATTGCGCGCAGCGATGGCGGCAACCGTCTCGCGCAGGGTGTCGCCGTCGATCAGCTGCGGCGCATCGCCGGTGTCGAGGTAGAACTCGCCGCTGCGCGTCACCGTCACCAGCAGCGGATCGCCCTGGTCTTCCATGGGCTCGGCCGCGCCCGTGGGCAGCTCGACCTCCACCCCGAGGTTCATCAGCGGGGCGGTGACCATGAAGATGATCAGCAGCACCAGCATCACGTCGATATAAGGCACGACGTTCATTTCCGACATGCGCTTGCGCCGGCGGCGAACGTGGACTTCCGACATGGCGCTCAGCCCTGCTCCCGGAGACGCCGCGCCTGGCGGTGCAGGATGCCGGCGAACTCCTCTTTGAAGTTGTCGAAGTGCATTTCCAGACGGTCGACCTGGGCGGAGAACTTGTTGAAGGCCACCACCGCCGGAATGGCAGCGAACAGGCCCATGGCGGTCGCGATCAGCGCCTCGGAAATGCCGGGCGCAACCATGGCAATCGTCGCCGACTGGGCGCCGGCCAGGCCGCGGAAGGAATTCATGATCCCCCAGACCGTACCGAACAGGCCGACGTAGGGGCTGACCGACCCGACCGTGGCCAGAAAGCTGAGCTGGTTTTCCAGCCGCTCCAGCTCGCGCGTCAGGGCCACGCGCATGGCGCGCTGGGCACCGTTGCTCAGGGTCTCGGGATTGGCGTGCTTGTCTTCGCGCAGGCGGGAGAACTCGCGAAAACCGGCCTCGAAGATCGACTCCAGGCCCTCGCGCCCGGCGCGCTTGCCGGCCACGGCGTCGTAGAGCTGGCTTAAGTCGGCGCCGGACCAGAATTTCTCCTCGAACTCGCGCGCGCGCCTGTCGGCCCGGGCCAGCATCTGGCGCTTGCGGAAAATCACCATCCAGGACAGGATCGAGGCCAGCACCAGCAGCAGCATCACGCCCTGCACCAGCAGGCTGGCCTCCATGATCAGTTCCCAGATCTGCAGCTGTTCGTTCGATTGCATGGGTTGTTCAGTTTCCCTGGAATTGACGGATGGCCGCGTGCAGCCCGCGCGGCATGCGGGTCGGCCGGAAGCTGGCCGCGCTCAGGCAGGCGATGGCGACCTGGCCGGAAGCCAGCAGCAGGCCGTCGTGCCGGTGCACCTGCTGGCCGATGCACATCGAGGCCGCACGCAGCTGTTCGACGGCGACACCGACGGCAAGTTCATCCTCGAGCCGGGCGGGATGGCGAAAATCCAGCTGGATCGAGGTCACCACGAACAGACAACCCGCGCCCGCGCGCAAATCCACCTGCGGAAAACCCAGCGCCAGCAGCCAGTCCGAACGGGCCCGCTCCATGAAGTTGAGGTAGCGGGCGTGGTAGACCACGCCGCCGGCGTCGGTGTGCTCCCAGTAGACCCGGTAGCGCCAGCTCGAGGGTACAGCGCTCACGACTCGCCGCCCGGGCCCGAGCCGAACAGGTCACCGGAGGGCGTTTCGGGTGGATTGAGCCCGAAATGACGCCACGCGCGCGCGGTCGCCATGCGCCCGCGTGCGGTGCGCACCAGGTAGCCTTCCTGGATCAGGTAGGGCTCGATGACGTCTTCGAGCGTGCCGCGCTCCTCCGACAGCGAGGCCGACAGGCTTTCCACCCCGACCGGTCCGCCGCCGAAATGCTCGATCAGCACCTGCAGCAGGCGCCGATCCATGGTGTCGAAACCGCGCTGGTCGACCTGCATCATTTCCAGCGCGTTGGAGGCCACCGCGCCGGTGATCCGGCCATCGGCGCGCACCTGGGCAAAATCGCGCACCCGCCGCAGCAGGCGGTTGGCGATCCTGGGCGTGCCGCGCGAGCGCCGGGCGATTTCACCGGCGCCGTCGTCCTCGGCCGGGATGTCGAGGATGCCGGCCGAGCGCGCAACGATCCGGGCCAGGTCATCGATGCCGTAGAACTCCAGCCGCTCGACGATGCCGAAGCGATCGCGCAACGGCGAGGTCAGCAGGCCGGCGCGCGTGGTCGCGCCAACCAGGGTAAAACGCGGCAGGTCGAGCTGGATGGAGCGCGCGGCCGGGCCTTCGCCGATGATGATGTCGATGCGGTAGTCCTCCATGGCCGGATACAGCACCTCCTCGACCACCGGGCTCAAGCGATGGATTTCATCGATGAACAGGACGTCGCCGGGCTCCAGGTTGGTCAAAAGCGCAGCCAGATCACCGGCCCGCTCCAGCACCGGACCGGAGGTCTGGCGCAGCTGAGTCCCCATCTCGGCGGCAATCACGTTGGCCAGGGTGGTCTTGCCCAGGCCCGGCGGGCCGAAGATCAGCACGTGATCAAGCGCCTCGTGGCGGCGGCGGGCCGATTCCAGGTAAATCCCCAGGCGCTCCTTCATCACCGCCTGACCGATGTAGTCGGCCAAACGGCCCGGGCGCAGGCTTTCCTCGATGCGGGCTTCCTCTCCGGTCGCTGCGGCGCTGATCAGGCGCTCTTCTTCCATGCCCTCAGCCCTGCATCTTGTGCTTGAGCGCCAGGCGGATCAGCGTCTCGGCCGACTGGTCGGGGGCCTCGACTGAGCGAATCATCTTCAAGGCCTCGCTGGAGGAGTAGCCGAGCGCGGTCAGGGCCGCGCGCGCCTCGCCGGCGGCGTCCGGCGCGCCCCCCGCAGCCGCCGGACCGGCCTGCAGGTCGCTCAAGCGCCCGCGCATCTCCAAAAGCAGGCGCTCGGCGGTCTTCTTGCCGATGCCGGGCAGCCGGGTCAGGGCCTGGGCATCACCGGCCTCGACCATGAGGGCGAAATCGCGGCTGCTGACGCCAGAGAGGATGGCCAGGGCCAGGCGCGGGCCCACGCCGGAGACCTTGAGCAGCGATCGGAACAGCTCGCGATCGGCCGCCTCGACGAAGCCGTAGAGGGTATGCGCGTCCTCGCGCACGATCAGCTGGGTAAGCAGGGTCAGCGGCTGACCTAGCGGCGGCAGGCGGTCGAACACCGACAGCGGCGCTTCAACCTCGTAGCCCACGCCGGCCACGTCGATCACCAGCAGCGGCGGCCGGCGCTCGAGCAGGGTGCCGTTGAGGCGCACGATCATCGCAGCACGACCCCGGCCGGCAAGCGCGCGCGGGTCTGAGCGGTGTGCAGGTGGCACAGGGCCACGGCCAGCGCGTCGGCGGCGTCCTCGGCCGGCGTTTCAGCGAGCCTGAGCAGAATGCGGGTCATGTGCTGGACCTGCTCCTTGGCCGCCCCGCCGCGCCCGACAATGGCC